>NZ_JBJJLA010000020.1:0-4649 GCF_045449715.1 Marinobacter shunpengi
CTTGTATGGATAATTTCTGCCGTGTTTGGGTAAATTGAGGCCCACCCCCAGCGGCCACTGGGGGCCTTCATGCAGCAGCTCGGTGTAGCGACGGCTCCTCTTTCGAGAGACCGATAACAAGTGCGTAGCGCTGCATGACTCTCAAGCGATAACTCGAACAGTCATCGGGGCCTCGAGCCCGTATAGCAAGGCAGAGTCAGCTTATTATGAAACACACGGAAGTCCAAACCCCAGTCAACATCGGTATCGACGTCGGCAAAGCCAACCTGGACGTTGCCATCCACCCCACCGGACAATCGCATTCCTTTCCCAATAACGACGCCTACATCCGCCATCTGGTCCAGGTCCTGAAGAAGTACGACATCGAGCGTATCGTTGTCGAAGCCACCGGGCGCTACGAGCATGCCCTGGTGTCAGCCTGCCACCAGGCGGGATTACCGATCATTGTCGTCAATCCCATCAGTGTCCGCCGCTACGCCCAGGCCATCGGTGTGCTGGCGAAAACCGACCGGATCGATGCCCAGGTCATCGCCCGATATGCCGCCACCATCAAGCCGGAGTTCAGACCGATCCCGGACAAAACCTCTCAGAAAATCAAAGACCTCCTGGCACGACGGGCACAGCTTTTGGAGATGTCCACCATGGAGAAAAACCGTCTCCAGATCATGCCAAAATCACTCCATCGCTCCATCAAAACCCTGCTCCGAGTGCTCCAGAATCAGATCGACACCATCACCCGGCAGATCGAACAGGAAGTGGCCAAAGTGGATCACTGGCGAACCAAAACCGAAATCCTGACCAGTGTCCCCGGCGTCGGCAAAGTGCTTGCCTATACGTTGCTCAGTGAGCTGCCAGAGCTTGGCTCTCTCAACCGAAAGGAGATTGCTGCCCTGGTCGGGGTCGCACCTATTAACCGGGACAGTGGCAAGCTCAACGGCAAGCGACGGATACGGGGAGGACGCCACAGAGTACGCACGGTGATGTTCATGGCCATGCTCTCATCGATCCAGTGCAACCCCGTGTTCAAGCGATTCTACGAGCGCCTGAAAGCCCAGGGGAAGATGCCGAAAGTCGCCCTCATCGCCTGCATGAGAAAGATGATCGTGGTGCTCAATACCATGATGAAAAACGGTGAGCCATGGCGTGAAAATATGGCCTAATTAATGAGTTTGACACCACAGTCACTTGTTATGCGGACTTCCGTTCTACAATCTGGAGGTTGAACGCCTCCGACTCTTCGGGCGGCTCAAAGTACCCTGTCACCATCCTAAAGACCTCCTCTGTGTCGAACTGTGCTCGTTCAGGTTGTTCTTTCTGCCGCTGTTTCAGCTGCTTTAAACAAACTTCATCGTCTACCGACAAATAGTACAGTTCATGAGGAATACCGTGTTGCGAGTATATATCTTTGAACCAAGCTCTTTGCTTCCGGGTGTTTCCGGGAAAGTCAAGGACCACGGAGGTACCTGCCAAGAGCACTTGCTCAACGTGTGATCTCAGCACTGGCTTAAGGCGAGATGAGTAACTAATGTAATCATTGAAATCTTTGATCTCGCCGGGGAACAGAGCCGCTAGCCATTCATCCTCTGAAACAAGCACGGCTCCCCGTTCACGAGCGATTTTGCCAGACAAAGTGCTTTTGCCAGCTCCCATCTTCCCACAGAAGAATATCAACGTTCCGTACGAACTCATTGCTTAATCCTTACGCATAACGCTTGCAGCATGCGCGCCCATGAAATGGAGCCGAAGGCGCAATGTAATGGGCGTCGCCTGCCTGCACTGGTTAGAAATCACCGGGATTTGAACCAAGCAAGAAACCTGCGCCAGACGCTGTTAAGGTTTACTCCAATACCGAAGAAATTGGGTTTTAGATCCACAAGGTCTTCCGAGTCGGCAATTGCATCCCGGGTTCTCGCTGCGGATTCATTCAAGTCCATTTCTCTTCGCATGGTTGAGTCTAGCGCAAGCGACGCCCGCCAAAACACTTGCCCGTCAGCCGCTTCTTTTCTCCACGCCGGATAGTCGCCGTTTGGAAAAACCTGAATGAAGTCCCTTTCATACCCCGGTTTCGGGTGTTTATAGAAGTAAGATTCTATTTCCGTGAAAACTACTCCCGATGCTTCAAACTCTGTGGCCACCTCGGACGTTAATTTCAGTGTATCTGAATAAAAAAGGTAGTAGTGATCGTCGGGAAACCAGTAAAGATCGTGGAGGATGTCGGAAATCGCCCCTTCGCTCTCAAAATCTGCCGGAAGAAGATGGACTCTTCGGGGCCCGAAATTCACTTTGGCAGGCAATGGTAATGAATCTGGCCATCTAGGCACTTCCTCAGACATCATCCCTCTCAATTTCTAACGCTAAAAGCAGCGGCCGAGCGTAGCGAGGTCCAGCCCCGCAGGGGCGATGCTGCCTTTTCTTGTTATGGGCAAGCCTCTATTTGTATTTGAGAAACTCTTTTTCATCAATATCGGCCAGTCCAATTTCCTCTAGGGGTATCCCAAAGGACTCTGCTTGCTGCTGCATCAATGAGACAAAACGATGGAACCCCATCATATACCCCGTTTTATAACTTTCATCCTTCAAGCCGTCAGATGCATTGCAATCAGAAATTGCCTCCCGAGCGTATTCCTTTGTAAGAATTCCTAGATCAAGTAAGTAATTTTTGTATTTTTCGTCATTCATTATCAGATACCAAAAGGCTCATAACGCGCCAGCTCAGCCGCGGCGGAGCCGTCGGCTGGAGCGCTTCGTTAGATTTTTCTTTCAGCTAAGCACCAAATCCGTTCTGAGCCATCTCAAGGATCGCCTTTGGAGCTTTCGCTGGTGAACCGGTATCGAAAGGCGGAGCGGGATCATACTCCATACTTAGCTGGGCGGCTTGAGCGGCATTACGACCTGCGAGCAGCTCGCAAATCCGCAGCCCCATGTCGATACCAGCGGAAACACCGGCTGACGTGATTAGCTTGCCTTGTTCGGTAATGCGCTCGCCGGAGTATTCGGCCCCGAACCGCTCCAAGTAATCTTTCGCGCGCCAGTGTGTGGCAACGCTAAGCCCCTTCAGAAGCCCGGCTGCCCCAAGAAGGATGGCCCCGGTGCAAACAGACGCGGTCCACCTCGAGTGCTCATGCGACTCTCGGATCCATTCAAGGACCGTTTCATTACGCGCGGCGGCGCGCAGACCTTCAGCTCCACCGCCAGGAACGATTACAACGTCAGCCCTGACGGCCGAATCAATCCGCGCTGCGGGAACAATAGTAAAGGCACCATCCTCAACACCAACCGGCGCCAAGGAAGCCGCAACAAACTGAACCTTCACGCCCGGTAGCCGGCGGATCGACTCATAAGGACCAACGGCATCCAATGCCGTAATACCATCAAACACAAAAATTGATACGTGCATCCTTTCCTCCTAAATCTAACGCTAAACGAAGCGGCGGCTGAAAGCCGTCCGCCTTCCATGACTTGTATGGATAATTTCTGCCGTGTTTGGGTAAATTGAGGCCCACCCCCAGCGGCCACTGGGGGCCTTCATGCAGCAGCTCGGTGTAGCGACGGCTCCTCTTTCGAGAGACCGATAACAAGTGCGTAGCGCTGCATGACTCTCAAGCGATAACTCGAACAGTCATCGGGGCCTCGAGCCCGTATAGCAAGGCAGAGTCAGCTTATTATGAAACACACGGAAGTCCAAACCCCAGTCAACATCGGTATCGACGTCGGCAAAGCCAACCTGGACGTTGCCATCCACCCCACCGGACAATCGCATTCCTTTCCCAATAACGACGCCTACATCCGCCATCTGGTCCAGGTCCTGAAGAAGTACGACATCGAGCGTATCGTTGTCGAAGCCACCGGGCGCTACGAGCATGCCCTGGTGTCAGCCTGCCACCAGGCGGGATTACCGATCATTGTCGTCAATCCCATCAGTGTCCGCCGCTACGCCCAGGCCATCGGTGTGCTGGCGAAAACCGACCGGATCGATGCCCAGGTCATCGCCCGATATGCCGCCACCATCAAGCCGGAGTTCAGACCGATCCCGGACAAAACCTCTCAGAAAATCAAAGACCTCCTGGCACGACGGGCACAGCTTTTGGAGATGTCCACCATGGAGAAAAACCGTCTCCAGATCATGCCAAAATCACTCCATCGCTCCATCAAAACCCTGCTCCGAGTGCTCCAGAATCAGATCGACACCATCACCCGGCAGATCGAACAGGAAGTGGCCAAAGTGGATCACTGGCGAACCAAAACCGAAATCCTGACCAGTGTCCCCGGCGTCGGCAAAGTGCTTGCCTATACGTTGCTCAGTGAGCTGCCAGAGCTTGGCTCTCTCAACCGAAAGGAGATTGCTGCCCTGGTCGGGGTCGCACCTATTAACCGGGACAGTGGCAAGCTCAACGGCAAGCGACGGATACGGGGAGGACGCCACAGAGTACGCACGGTGATGTTCATGGCCATGCTCTCATCGATCCAGTGCAACCCCGTGTTCAAGCGATTCTACGAGCGCCTGAAAGCCCAGGGGAAGATGCCGAAAGTCGCCCTCATCGCCTGCATGAGAAAGATGATCGTGGTGCTCAATACCATGATGAAAAACGGTGAGCCATGGCGTGAAAATATGGCCTAATTAATGAGTTTGACACCACAGTCACTTGTTA
>NZ_JBJJLA010000021.1:0-215813 GCF_045449715.1 Marinobacter shunpengi
ACGGAGATGTGGGCATCCTTCTGCTCGGCGAAGGCCAGGGGGATAAAGGCCGCAATGGACATGTAGTAGTAGGAAACAATGGTGATGGTGCCCGGAATGGGCGTATTGAAGAAGTAGCGTCCGGCCACATCGAAGCTGATGTGGAACATCATCAGGGCTATGGCCAGGCCACCAACAATGGAGACGGTATTGGTAATACGGGACAACAGTCGACCAATGTTAAGCATGGAATGATCTCCACGATCAGATTCTATACTCGGGAAAGGAGCGGCCCGTCGTGATATCCCCACGACGGACCCGCGCCACCTCATAGACCGTAGCTGGACACATCCACCTGCGAATAGACTTCACGCCAGAGGATCTCCCTCAGGGCTTCTTCGCTATCCATCTCCGCCCCCAGTCGGATCCAGCGGTCGAGGATCTTACGGAACTGCTTGATGCTCTCTTCCGTGTTCTCCAGGCCATAGCGATCAGCGTATGTGGCGGCAATGGTATTCACATCATCCGTGACGAACTGTTCGGTAAAGTCCGCCAGGCCCGGGTCTGCCTCGTGGACACTGATACCCTGTTCCCGCGCATCCTTCAGGTTCTGGTCATTGCTCAGGTGGTAGGCCCAGATAATATGAGCGGCCATCGCGGCACTGGCCCTGAGGACATTCGTACGCTCCGCTTCACTCAGGGATGCCCAGGTATCCTGGTTAATGTTGGCCAGTGCGGTACCACCGTAACCACCCCCGGGGGCCCCGACGGTGATGTCGGTAACCACTTCATTCAACCGGAACACCGTCAGTTCCGTCGCCGTCTGAATGGTGCAGTCCACAACCCCCTGATCGAGTGCATCGTAGACTTCATTGACAGACATCTGGACCGAGTTGGCCCCGATTGCCTGGGCCCAGCGGGAATGCTGCGGACCACCGCCACGCAGTCGCATGCCCCGGGCGTCCTCCAGCGAGGTGACCGGCTGGTTACAGAGCAGGGGCAACGGAGATGTTGTGCCGGTCGCGGTGAACACCTGATTCTGCTGACGAAACTCCTCGACACACTCCTCACAGTGCGCCATGACATACTCGGCAACCGCGCCGCCGAATATGGCTCCGTGGGGCCCACTGAATTCCTGCTGGTCCAGGAGCATGGTCAGCTCCGTGACCATGTGGGTGGAGGGGAACTCGTTCATGAAGTAGGTGGTCAGCACAACGCCCGCATCGGCCATGCCATCACGCAGACCGGGCGAGGTTTCCATCAGGTTCAGGAGTGACAATGGATAAACCTTGGCCGACATCTCACCGTCACTTGCTTCCTCAAGGGTATCCGCCCAAACCTGGGCGGATTCCGCAGGGATGGAACCCTGGGGATAACCCAGGGCAAAACGCAGGTCGGCCTGGGCAATAGAGCCCAGGCAAAGGCAGGCAGAGGCTGACGCCAGAGTCAGCAGTTTCTTGATAGTCATCTTTTCCCTCTTGGACTTCTTGTCAGGATTAGTTATTCACTTCCGCATACAGCTCTTTCTTGGACAGCTTGCCCACGGGGGTCTTGGGCAATTCATCCCGGATTTCCATGCTCTGGATCATTTCGTGTTTACCGAGGCGGGAGCGCAAAAAGGTCTGCATGTCCTGCAGGGTTGGGTGAGGCATGCCGTCCATGATCGTGACATAGGCCCGGGGGCTTTGGCCCCGGTAACTGTCAGGCACGCCGATAACGGACACCTCCGACACGGCGGGATGCTCGTATATGGCTTCCTCGATGTTGCGCGGATACACGTTGTAGCCGCTGCAGATAATCATGTCCTTGGTTCTGTCGACAATGTAGATGAACCCGTCTTCGTCCATGAAAGCCACGTCGCCCGTACGAAAATAGCCCTGCGAGCTCATTGATTCAGCGGTGGCGTCGTCACGCTTCCAATAGCCTTGCATCATGTTGGGGCCCTTGATGCACAGCTCACCGCGCTCGCCCGGGGGCTGCATCGTTTCCTCACCGTCCATCGACAGGATCTGCAGGTCCACGCCGGGCACGGCAACACCGCAGGAACCCGCTGGCGCGGTCATTCCCTGGGGAGTAAAGGTGCCGACGGTTGACGTTTCCGTCATGCCCCAGCCTTCCTTGACGGTACACCCGGCACGTTCCCTGAACCGCTGCTGTAACTCCACGGGCAGCGGTGCACCGCCAGAGTTGCAGAGTTTCAGGGAGTCCAGCCGGTAGTTCTCCAGTTCCGGGTAGGACAACAGCGCCGAGAGCATGGTTGGCACCGCCGGGAAAACGGTAATCCGTTCCTGCTGTATGGTCTCGAGGGCCTGCTTTGGATCAAACCGGAGCTGCTGATACAGCGTGGCGCCGTCCCGCAGGCCAAAGAGCATGTTGACCATGATGGCGTATATATGAAATGGCGGAAGTACCGCCAGTATCCGCTCCTCTCCCGGAGAAACCGTAGTCACAAGGGCGGCCCCCAACTGGTCGGCCGCACTGGATATGGAGCGGTGAGTCAGCATGGCGCCCTTCGGGGCACCGGTGGTACCCCCGGTATACTGGAGCACCGCCAGGCTATCGGGTGCCCGCGCTTCCGGATAGGGCTGGAAGTCGCCGACATTGTCCAGCAGAGCGGCGAAGGTGGTGACCCCGTCGGAAGGGACCTCGCTCAGCTCTCCTGCAGAGGCCATCTGGTTCCGGAGCTGATCCGGAGCACCGGCGAATTCCGCCACCGAACCGACTACCAGTCCTTTCAGGCGCGAATCGCCCATAAACTGAGCTATCCGGGGCAGCAGCGTCTGGAGATCCACAGTAATGATCAGGTCTGTCTCACTGTCGGCGATCTTGTGCTCAAGAATACGCTCGGCGTCCAGTGGCGAGTAATTCACCACCACGCCACCGGCCCTCAGCACCCCCATGAAACTGATGATGCAATGAGGGCTGTTGGGCAGGTACAGACCAACATGAACCCCGGGCTTTACGCCCAGCCTCTGCAATCCTTTTGCTGCCCGTGATACCAGATCGTCCAGTTCCCGGTAGCTGATCTCGCGCCCCATGAAATGGATAGCCGACCGCTCCGGCCAACGACGAGCCGCATCGGTCAACATATCGTGAACCGCACGACCAGACAGATCCGGCCGATGGGGGATGCCCGAAGGGTAACTGCTGAACCAGCGAGCGTCCGGTGGAACCTGCTGATGACTCATCTTGGCAACCTCTCCGCTTGATTGTTTTTATCATTCGGTTGCACCCGGGGCCCTGCGACACTATTCTTGGATTCCAGGCTGCAACACTTTTATATTTCGACACATGATGCAACAAAATAAAATAATGACGCAAGCACAGATAACACCACTGGCCAAAGCACTGGCCGGCGAAGCCAGCACAGGCGCAGCCTCTCCCCTTACGGCGCTGGAGGTCGGCCGACAACGCTGGCTCAATTGTGAACGGATCAACATGGGGTCCATAGCGGATGAAGTGGGCGTCAACAGGGCCACGCTGTTTCGCTGGGTAGGTAGTCGTGAACTGTTTGTGGGTGAGATTATCTGGTCGTTCTACCAGGACCTGATCGACAAGACCCTTGAAGCAACATCCGGGGAAGGCCCTGAGTACGTGGTATCCGTTCTGGAGCATTTGCTCAGAAAGGTTGTGAACACGAAGCAGCTTCACCACTTCATCCGTCAGGATCCGGAGTACGCCATCCGCATCCTCACATCCAGATCCAGCCTCTTCCAGGCACGGTCCGTCAATATGGTTCGGGGGCTTATCGCCGAGCAGACCGGGAAAACCGACTGGACACCCCCCATTCATCAGGACGATCTGGCCTTCCTGATTATCCGGGTAGGAGAGTCCTTCCTGTACGGTGATGTCATCAGCGGCCAGAAGACGGACATCGCTCAGACAACCATGGCATTCAGGCTCCTTTTGTCCGGGCAGGCCTGACCCTGAAAACCTGCCCAGGCATGCGTCACCCTCCCCCAACAGAGCACTCAGGAGACAACTATGACAATAAACCGAAACCTCAATGGGCTTGTCGCAGGCCTTACTCTCGCCTGCCTGGCCGGCACCGGTACCGCCACCGCCGAGCAACTGCGGTTTGCGACCGGCTCCCCTCAGAACACTCTCGGTTCAAAGGGCATGGATGCCTTTATTGACGCCGTGGAAACCCGTTCCGGAGGAGATCTTACGGTCAAAGGGTATGCCCAGTCGCTGCTCAGCTTTATGGAAACGCCGTCCGGTTTGAGGGACGGCATGGCTGATCTTGGCCATGTACTGACGCCCTACTTTCCAGCGGATTTCCCCAACACCATAATGCTCACCGAAATGACCATGGCCCCCGAACTCTCAAGTGTTGAGGCAAAGACGGCCATGTTCGCCTATACCGGCGCGGTGACGGAGTATATCGTCAATCAATGCCCGGATTGCATCCAGGAGCACCTGGACCGGAACCAGGTCTATCTCAACCTGGTGAGCACTTCGCCCTACGGGCTGTTCTGTAACGGCGCGGTTACCGCCTCGGAAGACATTAACGGCAGCCGCATCCGGGTTGGCGGGCCGGTCTGGTCCCGCTGGGTTGAATCCATGGGCGGGTCCCCGGTTTCCATTCCGGTCAATGAAACCTACGAGGGCCTCAGTCAGGGGGTTGTCGACTGCACCGCCCACAACCTGTCCGACCTGCTCAACTTCAAGTTCATCGAAGTGGTCACCGATGTCACCATGGGCGTTCCGGGAGGAACCTTTGGCGGCGTAGGTACCAACATCAACGCAGACACCTGGCGCTCCCTGTCCACGGACGATCGCACAACCATTCTCTATGGTGCTGCAAGGGCTTCTGCGGAAGTCGTCATGCTCTACTACGAAGATCACGTGGAAGCGCTCCGTCAGATTGAGGAAAGCTCCGATATCACTCTGCACGAACCGGATCCGGAGCTGGTTGAAGCCACTCGTACCTTTATCGAGGAAGATCTCAAGACCGTCGCTGCCCACTACCAGGAACGGTACGGTATTGAGGATGCGGAAGAACGCATGGCGTCATTCCGCGAGACCCTGGCGGAATGGGTAAAGAAGGTCGAAGGCGTCAACACCCGGGAGGAACTGACCGACCTTTACTGGGCGGAAGTCTTCTCCAAAATCGACGTCAGCACCTACAGCCTGTAAACGTTCACTCCTCCATGGTCAGGTCACAACCGACCTGACCATGGCCTCCCCCCACGCCAGAAAAGATGCGGAAAAGGCACAAAAGTTTTTCCTGATTGCACAAATTGAACCATACTGACAATTGCAACGGATCCTTGAGCAAACACCAGGGTCAGGGAATACAGGCAGTGTGTACCGGACGGTTCTCATGCTCTATCAGGGGCTCGGCTTATCAGTCGCCCAGCCAGCGGCTGGCAGGCGCCCTCCAGGTTATGGTCATCCTGATTGCGATTTTGTTCGCAATACCGGCTACCCATGCCCGGACCATTACGCTGTCCACCGGAGAATGGCCCCCCTATTTTGACAGCAGCCTCGACAACCATGGGCTGCTGGCACAGATCATCAGTGAAGCCTATGGCAATGTCGGGATATCGGTTGATTACAGCTTCCTGCCCTGGTCCCGGGCCCTGTCCATGGCGCATCACGGCAATTATGACGGCTCCGCTGCCTGGAGCTGTACGCCCTCCCGTTCCGACGATTTTCATTTCAGCCAGCCGATACTGCCCCTTTACTATGTCTTCTTTGTCCGCAAGGGCAGTCAGTTCCATTGGCAGGAGATCGACGACATCAAGGGGCTGACCATTGGCCTGACCCAGGACTACGCCTATGGCGACCAACTGACCTCGGCGGTGGACCGGGGGCTTGTAAGCACGGACATGACGGCATCGGATGAATCCAACTTCCGGAAGCTGCGAGCCGGACGGATAGACCTGTTCCCGATGGACCCTCTGACCGGACTGCAGATGATCGACCAGTTGTTCTCCGAGGCCGAGGCCCGGCAACTGACCTACCATCCACGCCCCATACACCAGGCCAGCTATCACCTGATCTTCTCAAGGCAGCAGGACAATGGCGGCGAACTGGCGCGACAGTTCAACCAGGGCCTGGAAACCCTCAGGGTGTCCGGCCGCCTTGATGAAATACTCGACAGTCAGCTCGGGGAATCACCGATGTGGCACGCACTGGGCCCGTTACTGACCACTGAACCACGCCAGAGTCGTTGTGGAATCGGTGACGCCAGAACCGCCGGGCACAATAGCGAGCCCGGGCGCTGAACAGGGAGCAACGCCATGCAGGTCGGAGAAATTACCCAGAAGCTGATAGACGCCGCAGCGGATGCCATTGTCATCCTTGACGTACGTGGGCATATCCGCCACTTCTCCAGCTCCGCCGAAAACCTCTTTGGCCTGGCAGCATCCGACTGCCTGGACCAGCACTTCTCCCTGCTGCTGGCACCGAAACACCGCCAGGAAGTCGTGGACTGCTTTACCGAACTCTGCGACGGCGAGCATCCCCTCAACGGTGTGGGGTACCAGGTAACGGCCCAGGACCGGCAGGGACAGACCTTCCCCATGTCCCTGGAAATCGGGGAGACCCGACTGGAGGAACACCGCCTCTTCATCGGGGTATGCCGTGACCTGTCCGCGGAGCGTGAGTCGACAGACCGGAAACGGTCCGCGGAAAACCTGAACCGGGCGCTCTTCGAGGCGGCTGTGGATGCCATCATCACCATTGATGCCCACGGGCAGATCCGGGCCTTCAACCAGGCTGCGGAATCTCTGTTCGGTTATCGTCGGTCCGAGGTACTCGACCGCAACGTTGCCCTGCTGATGCCCGACCACTACGCAAAACATCACGACGCCTATATCGACAACTACCTGCGCACTGGTGAGGCCCGGATTATCGGCATTGGCCGGGACGTGGTGGGACAGCGCAAGGACGGTTCCCGCTTCCCCCTGCACCTGTCGGTTGGCGAGGCATGGCACCACAACGAAAAGCACTTTATCGGCATCTGCCATGACCTGTCCGACTACCATGACGCACTGCGCAAACTGGCTATTGCGGAGAAGCGCTACAAAGAGATCGTCCACAGCCAGACCCAGATGATCTGCCGGGTCGATACCGACCTGAAGATTACCTTTGCCAACCGGTCATTCATGAAGTGTCTGGGCAAATCCCACGGGGAGCTGATCGGTACGCCGTTGTACCGTTTCGCCACTGAGAACGAGGCGGCCATCCGCGACCTGCTGGGTCAGCTGTTTGACGCCACCGACGTCCAGCAGATAACGGTGAAAATGACCATGGCGGCACCATCAAGGAACCCCCAGATTGAATGGACCTTTACCCGCCCCGGGAACAGCGACGACGAGGTGGCGGAACTCCAGGGCTTCGGGGTGGACATCTCCGACATGGAGGACGCCCGCCGCGAGGCGGACTATCTGAGAAACCATGACACGATCACCGGCCTCTACAACAAGCAGGGGTTCATGAATGCCCTCAAGTCCTGGGCCTCGGGGGAACCGGCCTTTTCGGTCATCCATATCGACCTGGATAACTTCGGGCTGGTGAACCAGCGACACGGCTTCGACACCGGCAATCATGTCCTCAAAGAGGTTGCCCTCCGGATCCAGTCCATCGCCGGCAACACCAGCCTGGTTGCCAGGATCGGTGCCGACGATTTTCTTCTCGCATCTCCGGTTTCCCGGTTACGGGAGGTCAGGGACGTCACAGGTCGACTCGTGTCCGGGATCGGACGCAGCCTGCTGGTTGATGGCCAGGACCTATCGATAGATGTCGCCATTGGTGTCGCCTTCTACCCGGATGACAGCAAGGACATTCATCGCCTGCCCGACCTGGCCGAATCCGCCATGAGGGACGCCCGCGCCCGCAAGGAAACCATCGCCCTGTTCAACCGGGAATCCCACAGCCAGCTTCACCGCCGCCTGGACGTTGAACAGGCGCTGAAGCGAGCCATTGAGGAACGGATTCCCCACATCCTGCTGCAGCCCAAATACGCCATTCCATCCGGACGGATATCCGGTTTCGAGGCCCTGGTCCGCTGGCAGGATCCGGAGCTGGGCTTCATTTCACCCGCCGAGTTCATTCCCCTGGTAGAGCACTCCAGGCTTGGACAGCGCCTGGACCGTTATGTCATCCGCCAGGCCTGTGACGCCATTGGCAGGATTGCCAGCCTTAGCGACAGGCCACTCCCCGTTGCGGTCAATATCACCGCCCCCCACTTTTCCAACCCGGAACTGGCAGGGTTTATCCTGGGGCAACTGGAGGAAGCCCGCCTCGACCCGAGGCTACTGGAGATCGAACTCACCGAAGGGGTGTTCCTGGCCGCCAACGACACCGTCACCAACAACCTGTCCACGCTGCGTGAAGCCGGCGTGAAAGTGGCCATCGATGATTTCGGTACCGGCTACTCGTCGCTCAGTTACCTCAAGAACCTCCAGGTGGACGAGCTCAAGGTGGACAAATCGTTTACCGACGAAGCCGATACCAGTACCGGCAAGACGGTCCTCCAGGCCGTGGTGCTGATTGCAAAGGCATTCGGCCTGAAGGTTACTGCGGAGGGCGTCGAGACCAGCCAGCAACTGGCGATACTGGAAGAACTGGGTTGCGATCTGGCACAGGGCTTCCTGCTGTCAAAACCCATCCCGGTCGACGATGCCTGTCGGCTTGTACAAACTTGATCCAGCGCAATCTACCGCACGATTACCACCCGTTTTCGACAAAGTTACTTGCCATTATTCTTCTGAAGCTGAGATCATTTAGTTAGAAAAGGCAGGTATTTTTAATGGGTGCATAAACCTGGCGGGTAAAGTGCCCCAATGACACTACCGGTCTTGCTGCCCCTGTTGTCAGGCAATGACGCCATGAGTCTAGGTCAGGCACTACGCCAGTTCAGGAAACACAAAGGCCTCACCCTGGCCGAACTGGCGGAAAAAACCGGGTCCTATGTGGGCAACCTGTCCCGCATTGAGCGGGACATGGCCAATCCAAGCCTGGATCTGCTCTATCGGATTGCCCAGGCCCTGGAATGCTCCATGGCCGATATTTTCCTCGCGTCCTGCGAAGGCAGTGGCAAGGATCCCTCGCAAGCCGCCCTGAACGCCGTATTCGGCTCACTGATGCAACAGGATCGTGAACTGCTGCTGGACTTCGCCCGCCTGCTGCAGACCCGCACGCAACGGGCTGGAGCCAGGTCACCGGCCGAAGGCCACGATCGCCCCCAGAAAGGCCCCTGACCATGCCCCCGGGCGGTCACGCCGAAGCAGGCACGGCTCCACTAACGGGCAACACAGTCAGTGCTCCACCTTCAGCGCACTCTCATGCCAGTTGCGCAGGGCCCGGTCTGACATCCACACCATCAGGGCGAACAGCAGGATGCCGGTCACCGTAATCAGGATCAGGGCGGCGAACATCTTGGGAATCTGCAGGTTATAGCCGGACTGCAGGATCATGTAGGCCAGCCCTGCCTTCGCCCCGCCGGTACCGGCCACAAACTCCGCCACCACGGCGCCAATCAGCGCCAGGCCGGAGCTGATCCGCAGGCCGCCGAAGAAGTACGGCAGCGCGCCGGGAATCCGCAGTCGAACCAGTTCCTGCCAGCGGCTGGCCCGGTACATGCGAAACATGCTGAGCAGGTTCGGGTCGACACTGCGCAACCCCAGGGTGGTGTTGGAAATGATCGGGAAGATGGCCACGATCACCGCGCAGATGGTCAGCGCCCAGGTGGTGTCGTTGACCCAGATAATGATCAGCGGCGCAATGGCCACCACCGGCGTCACCTGCATCAGCACCGCATAGGGGAACAGGCTGATCTCAATCCACTTGCTCTGCACGAACAGCAGCGACGCCGCAACGCCCAGAACCACGGCAATGGCGAAGGCCAGGAAGGTCACCTTCAGGGTCATCAGCAAGGCGTTGAACAACGATGAGAAGTCAGACACCAGCGACTGGCCGATGTCCACGGGGCTGGGCACCAGGTACTTGGGCACCTCGAATGCCATCACGGTGAACTGCCACATCAGCAGCACCAGCACGCCCACCAGCAGGGGGGCGGCAATCTGCACGAAGCGTTCATTACGGATCAGCGGGGCTTTCATGACTGGCTCTCCTCGTCCCGGTCCTCACCCATGGCACTGGCACGTTCCAGGGCATGGGATACCTGTCGGCAGTAACCGGCGAATTCGGTGGACACCCGGAAATCCGGTGACCGCGGATAGGGTTCGTCGATGGTGATGTCGTCCACGATGCGACCGGGGCGGGCCGCCATCACCACCACCCGGCTGGACAGGTAGACCGCCTCATAAACGCTGTGGGTGACGAACACGATGGTCCAGCCCTTGTCCTTCCACAGCTTGAGCACATCGTCGTTGAGCCTGTTGCGGGTCATCTCGTCCAGCGCACCGAAGGGCTCATCCATCAGCAGCAGGTTGGGCTCGGTGACCATGGCCCGGGCGATGGAAGCACGCATCTGCATGCCGCCGGACAGCTCCCGTGGAAAGCTGTTGTCGAAGCCCTTCAGGCCTACCATGCCCAGGGCATCGTCGATCTTCTGTTCCGCCTCCGGTGACTTGCCGGCGTGTTCCAGGTCCAGGGGCAGGCGCACATTCCTGCGTACCCGTGCCCAGGGCATCAGGGTGGCATTCTGGAATACGAAGGCCAGCTTGCGGCCCTTGCTGCCCACCACGTCGTAATCCTGCTCCCACCATTTCACGGTACCGGTGGTCACGTCGCCCAACCCCGCCATGATGCGCAGCAGGGTACTCTTGCCGCAACCGGAGGGACCCAGCAGGCTGACAAACTCGCCCTCCTTTATCTGCAGATCGGCACCCTTCAAGGCCACGGTGCCATTGCCATAGATCTTGTTGACGCCATCCACCTGCAGTACCGGGCGTGAGACCACGGCACCGGCTTCTCCGGCCATGATTTCCTGGTCCGGTTCCGGGTTCAGGGGCGTAACCTTGCTAGCTGTCATAGTGATGTCTCCAGGGCCGACCGGAGTCGCTGACCGGCCGGCATCAGGATGGGGGTCGCGTCGGCGCTTAGGGAAGCACCGGCTCTTCGGGCAGGAATTCCAGGGTGTAGACCTTGCTCAGGTCCAGGTCTTCCGACGCCAGGTCCGCTTCCACCATGAAGTCCCTGATCTTCTGCCAGCGCTCGTCGGTCATGACACCGATGCCCATGGTCTGGGCATCGCCCCCGGTCACCAGCTCGTACTCTTTCATCTTCTCGATGCCGTAGGCGATCTGCTCCGGGGTCATCTCCGGGTTTTCCTGCATGATCAGCTCGTTGCCCGGGGCGGGGTTTTCCAGGTAGCTCTTCCAGCCCTCCATGCTGGCCTGCACAAAGCGCCGCACCACGTCGGGGCGTTCCTCGACCATATCGGTGGTCGTTTCGATGGTGGTGGCGTAGGGAGGGTAGCCATAGTCGGACAACAGGAAGACGCTGGGCTCGATACCACCCTTCTGGATGGCAAATGGTTCGGATGAGAGGTAGCCCTGCTGCACAATGTTCTCGTCGTTCAGGAATGGCGCCACGCTGAAGGTGTAGGCGTGGACCACATCGTCCTCGAAGCCATACTCCGCCTTCAGCCAGGGCCAGAAGGTGGAGTGGGCGAAGGTGGCAATATAGACCGGCAGTTCCTCTTCCCTGATCTGCTCGATGGACTCGATACGGGGGTGGGCAATCAGCGCCTGGGGATCCCCCTGCATGGAGGCCGCCACCGTCATCACCGGCAGGCCCTTCTCCACGGCGTTGATGTTGCCGATAGGGTAGCCCATCAGCAGGTCATAGCGCCCGGTCACCAGCAGTTGGGTGCCATTGACCTGGGGACCACCCATTTTGATTTCCACATCCAGGCCGTAATCCTCGTACAGTCCGGTGGCCAGGGCCTGGTAGAAGCCGCCGTGTTCCGCCTGGGCGTACCAGTTGGTGCCGAACACCAGCTTGTCCAGCTCTTCGGCGGAGACCGGTGACAGGGCCAGCATGCCCGCCATCATGATGGCGCCGCCAAGTGTAGCGCGTGTTTTTAGTGCCATGGAGCCTCTCCTGTGAATGCGGCGACTGCGTCGCTCTTTAATTGACCATTTGTTCAGGTTTTTAAAAGCAACCGCCGTGCCACTCAGGAGAAACCGTACTAAAGCCTCTAATTTATAGGGTTGGATACATTACCCGGACAGCCGGAGTGCACTACACTGCCCCAGCTTCTGGCCAACCGCACCGGTTTTGACCATGGGCAGTATCCTGCAGGCATAAAAAAGCCGCCCGAAGGCGGCAACAAGGAAGACGCAACACTTGCATCTCCATCGTTCGTCGTTACATCTCAATGCCCCTGGTTGCGCCAGAAGGTTTCGTGGACCTCGGCGGCTTCGTCCTCCAGCACCGGACCAATCACCTCGACCTGCCGCTGGCCGGAGGCGAACACCTCTCGGCAGGGCAGATCCAGGGTCGGGTTCTCCGGGTGGTTGCCGGTCATTTCCTTCAGGCGATGCTCGCTCACGCCGTAGACCAGTCGCCCCAGCCCGGCCCAATAGGCGGCACCGGCGCACATGCAGCAGGGCTCAGCGGACACGTACATGGTGAAGGCAGCCATCTCCTCCGGGCGCCAGGTCTGGCTGGCCCGGGTCATCAGTACCCGTTCGGCGTGGCCGGTCATGTCCTGGTGTGGCAGGTAGGCGTTGATCTGCTCCATCAGCACTTCACCCTCGTCGTTCACCAGGATGGCAGCAAACGGATGAATACCCTGGGCAGCGGCACTGCTGGCCAGGTCCAGGGTCTTGCGGATGAACCGCAGATCGGCTTTGCTTGGTTCCAATTCGGTAATCCTCTTTTAAAGCGTGTTTCAGCGAGCCTTGCGGGGCAGGCTCCAGGGGAAGAACAACTGCTGGGTCCACTGCACGGACTTGAACAGCAGCAGGCTTACCACCGCCAGGAAGAACAGTCCCGCAAAGGCCTGGGGAATCCGGAAGAAGGAGGTGGAAAACTGGATGAAATAGCCCAGCCCTTCCTCGGCCGCCACGAACTCCGCCACCACCGCCCCGATAATGGCCAGGGTGATGGCCACCCGCAGGCCACTGAAGATATGTGGAATGGCATAGGGAATGCGGATCTGCCAGGTTTCCCGGCGTAGCGGTGCATCCAGTGACCGACTCAGCTCGACCAGCTCCTCCGGCGTCTCATTGATGCCCGTGGCGGTGGATACCACCAGTGGGAAGAAGGTAAGCAGGCAGGTGATCAGCACCCGGGAGGGGTCATCAGAGCCCATCAACACAATAATCAGCGGCGCCACTGCCACCACCGGCGTGGACTGGATCACCACCAGCAGCGGGTAGAGCGTGCGGCTCAGGAATTCCGAACGCATCATGGCGATGGCAATGGGAATCGCCACCACGATGGACACGGCAAAGCCCATCAGTGCCACCCTCAGGGTCGCCCACAGGTGGGTGAACCAGCGGCTCATTTCCACCTTGAAGAAGGCGTCCACAATCGCGGATGGTGCCGGCAGCACGTATTCGGGTAATGAGAACACCTGGCATACCAGCTCCCACAACAGGATCAGCGACAGGAAGAACAGCCAGGGCGCGGCCATCAGAAGCGAGGCCCGCGTCCTGCCTTCAGGCAGCGTCAGGCTCATAGATATGCTTCCTCAGGCGTTCGGTGAGTTGCCCGAACCGTGGTTCGGAGATGGTATGGGTCGTCCTCGGACGGGGGATATCCACATCCAGCACTTCCAGTACGGTGCCGGGGCGCTTGCTCATCACCAGCACCCGGTCCGCCAGCAGCACCGCCTCGGCGATGGAGTGGGTAATGAACAGCACGGTCTTGGGGTTCTCTTCCCAGATCTTCAGCAGGTCGAAACCGATCTGCTCCCGGGTCATGGCGTCCAGGGCCGAGAACGGCTCGTCCATCAGCAGGATATCCGGGTTCAGCAGCAACGCCCGGACAATACCGACCCGCTGCTGCATGCCACCGGACAGTTCATCCGGCATCTTGTTGGCAAAGCTTTCCAGGCCCGCCATGGCCAGCAGCTCATCGGCGCGCTTCTCGTCATCCCGACCATAGCGCCCAAACTTGTGTTTGAGCGGGAACAGCACGTTCTTGCGCACCGTCAGCCAGGGCAGCAGGGTCGGCTTCTGGAACACAATGCCAACGTCGTCCCGGGGGCCCGTGACCGGCATACCGAACACCGAGACCTCGCCCTCGGACGGCGTCAACAGGCCGGAGATCATCCGTAACAGGGTCGACTTGCCGCAACCGGACGGCCCCACCACCGCCACGAACTCGTGACGGCGGATGTCCAGGTCGATGCCGGTGACAGCCGGCGGCACCCCAGGAGTGGGATCGTACCGGTGCCCGACTCCGGAGAGCCGGACAAACGAACGATTGGTGGCGGGTTCCGTCATGCTTACAGGGCCTCGAGCAGGGTGCGGTCGATGATCGCTTCCGGGTCCAGGGCGTCCTTTTCCAGCTTTTCCGCCTGGGATACCCAGTCCCAGGTCAGTGCAACACGGTCTTCGGTCAGGGCACCGAGGCCGTCCCGCTCGCTCACGTCGTTGACCACCAGTTCCATGGTGTCGCCGATCTGCGCGGTGGCCACGTCCACATCCACCTCCGGCACCATGCTGTTGAGGGCTTCCGCCGCCTGGCGGGGGTTGTCATGGGTAAACTTCAGGGATTTGTCGAAGGCGCGCATAAAGCGCTTGGCCACATCCGGGCGCTCACTCAGGAACTTTTCGCTGGCCACCACGGAGGAGGAGTAGAGTTCAAGGCCAGCGTCCGACCAGGGCAACACCACCAGTTCGTTACCGGTGGCTTCAGCCTGATCGGCAAACAGGGCAATGTTGGTGACCCAGGCGATAATGGCGTCGGTGCCACCGTTCATCAGCATGGGGCCCAATGCCCCCGGGTCCGCCTTGGTCAGTTGGACGGCGTCTTCCGCCATGCTGTTCTCTTTCAGCACTAGCGGCAGGAAGGCGTTGGAGGACGTAAACGGCGAGGTGGCGACTTTCTTGCCATCCATATCCGTCATCTCGCTGATGTCGTTCTTCTCCAGGGTGAAGAAGGCGTGGGGCGCCTGGTTAAAGATGCTGTAGACGGCCTTCACCGGCAGGCTGTCGTCCTGGGCCTTGGCGGCCATCAGGGCGCCGATATCGGCGCTGCCCACGTCGGCCTGCCCGGTAGCAATCTTGGTGATGGCATCGGTGGAGCCCCGACCACTGGCGATGCTGACTTCCAGGCCTTCCTCCTCGAAGAAGCCTTCCTGGACACCCACGTAGACCGGGGACTTGTCACCACCCGGCAGCCAGTCAAGTTGGTAGGTCACCTGATCGGCAGCGACGGCTGCCTGGGTCATCAGCCCGCCGGCCAGAGAGGCCGCCAGCAGGAATGAACGTGTGAAATGCTTGTGCATGTGCTTTCCCCTTCATGGTTTATCACTCGCCGAATTTTATTGATCATTCGGTCAGGTTTTATCTGGAGAAAGCAAACGGCAGGCCAGCTTGAAAACGTCCGCTGCATAATTCCCGCCAGAACTGGCGAACTGCCCGAAAAGCGAGGTCTTTCGCCCTTCTACTCCCCTCTGGCCACAGGGCCACACCATAAGCACTGAATATCCAGCCCAGTCCGGGCCCCGTCGTTCAATCGGGTCAGGCGCCCGAAACTAGTGCACAAAAACGCGACACGCCCTCATATGAGGCCAAAACCGGACGAATGCTCTGGCCGCAGTCGCCCCCAGATCAACGGATTCCTGAAGTCGGGGCCCCAGTAGATCGCGGGTCTCAATGGCACGCTTTATGAATTACTGACCATATGGACAATTTTAAAGATCGAAAGTGGAGCCACACCATGAGCAAGACTTCCGGGGCGGGCGCCGCGCTGCCCGTTATAGACCTTTCCCTGCTGTCGGGAACCGGGGAGCAGCGCCAGTCGCTGGCCCGATCACTGAATGATGCCTGTGTGCATACCGGGTTCTTCTATATCCGTCACCACGGCATTCCCGGTGAGTTGGTGGACCGGGTCTTTCGGGAATCACAGGCACTCTTTGACCTGCCGGCAGAGGAGAAAGAGGCCATCCATAAAGCCCGCTCACCGGCCAACCGGGGCTATGAACCGCTAAAGGGGCAGACCCTGGAGCCCGGGACGCCGCCTGACCTGAAGGAAGGTTTCTATATTGGCGAGGAGCTGGACGACTCGGATCCACGGGTCCGGGCCGGGCGCTTCAACCATGGCCCTAACCAATGGCCAGCAGCACTGCCGACGTTTCGCGAGACCATGAGCGAGTATTTTGATGCCATGAACGAGCTGAGCGACCGGATCATGCAGGCACTGGCCCTGGCTCTGGAGCTGCCCCGGGACTTCTTCGACGATTTCTGCCGGCACCCCCTGTCGACCCTGCGATTGCTGCATTACCCGCCGCAACCACCGAAGCCGGCACCCGGGGAAAAGGGCTGCGGTGCCCACACGGATTTTGGTGGTGTCACCATCCTGCTGCTGGACGACAAACCGGGACTGCAGGTGTGGGATGCGCAGGGCGATCGCTGGATCAATGCAAACCCCATCCCCGGTACCTTTGTGGTCAACCTGGGAGACATGATTGCCCGCTGGACCAACGACCGTTACCGCTCCACGCTGCATCGGGTGGTCAATACGTCGGGGGCGGAACGCTACTCGGTGCCTTTCTTCTACAGCGGCAACCCGGACCATGAAGTCGCTTGCCTGCCCTCCTGCCTGGCGGACGGCGACCAACCCCACTATCCGCCCACCACCGTGGAAACCCACCTGATGGAGATGTACCGGAGGACCTATGCCTGATGCACACGGCATTACCGCAGTGCTGATCCACGGCGCCTGGGCCGGCGGCTGGGTGTGGGACACCATTGCGCCACACCTGGAAGCACGGGGGTTCCGGGTTCTGGCGCCGGATCTTCCCGGTTGCGGTGCACGTCTCGGTGATCCTGCGAAGGCCTCACTGACCGGATGTGTCGACGATCTTGAACAACAGCTGAGCGCTGTCTCCGGGCCGCTGTTGCTGGTGGGGCATTCCGGCGGCGGCGCCGTGGCCACCCAGTTGGCCGAAGCAGTCAGTGAACGGGTGATCGGCGTCGCCTACCTGGCGGGCATGATGCTCCCCTCCGGCATGGGCTTTGGCGAGATCGTGGCAGAGATGGTGGATCAGCATCCGGAGGCCGCTGGTATCGGCCCGCACCTGGAATGGGAGGCAGACGGCCTGGTGTCCCGGGTGCCGGCAACCGCCATTCGCGAGATTTTCCTGCAGGATGTCAGCGATGCAACAGCCGCAGCCGCCATCCCCCACTTCGGACCGCAGGCCGAGGGCAGCCGCACCCTGGTTCCCCACTGGACCCGGGAAAGGTTCGGGCAACTGCCAAGGCTGTACGTGGAGGCCCGACAGGACCGCTCGGTGGTGCTGCCGGTGCAGCGCCGCATGCAGCAATTGGTACCCGGTGCCCAGGTGGTGTCCCTGGATACCGCCCATGTGCCGCAGGTGGCGGCACCTGAGGCGGTAGCCGATATACTGACAACATTTGCCGAGGAACAGGTCGGAGTAACCCACCCGGCCACCAACCTCCCGAAAGAGAAGAATCCACAATGACAACGACACTGCTACTGAAGAACGCCCGGGTCATCGCCACCATGGACGACGACCAGCGCGAGATCGACAACGGCTACATCCTGATCCGGGGCAACCGGATTGACGCTGTCGGCCCCATGGACGAGTGCCCGGATGAGGCCGACCGCACCATCGACCTGAGCGGTCATGTGGTGATCCCGGGGCTGATCAATACCCACCATCACATGTTCCAGTCTCTGACCCGGGCGCTGCCCTCCGCCCAGAATGGCGAGCTGTTCGACTGGCTCAGCGCCCTGTTCCCGGTGTGGCGCAACATCACCCCGGCCATGCAACGGGCCGCCAGCCGCACCGCCATGGCAGAGCTGATGCTGTCCGGCTGCACCACGGCGGCGGACCATGCCTACCTGCACGTCAATGGCATCACCCTGGACGACAGCGTGCAGGCGGCCACCGAGATGGGCATCCGCTTCCACGGGGCCCGGGGCGCCATGAGCCTCGGACAAAGCAATGGTGGACTGCCGCCGGATGAACTGGTGGAGGCGGATGAGGGCGCCATCCTCAGGGACATGCAGCGGGTGGTGGAAGCCCACCACGACCACAGCCCCGACGCCATGGTGCGGGTGGCGCTGGCGCCCTGCTCCCCGTTTACCGTGACCACCGACCTGATGCGCGAGGCCGCCACCATGGCCCGGTCCCTGAAGGTGGGCCTGCACACCCACACAGCGGAAAACTGGAAGGATGTGGCGTTCAGCAAGGAACGCTACGGCATGACCCCCACGGAATTCACCGAGGATGTGGGCTGGGTGGGTGAAGACGTATGGCACGCACACTGTGTTCACCTGGACGAGCCGGGCATTGCCCTGTTTGCCCGCACCGGTACCGGCGTCGCCCACTGCCCCTGCTCCAACATGCGACTGGCCTCAGGCATCGCGCCGGTGAGGAAAATGCTGGATGCCGGGGTCAAGGTGGGCCTGGGCGTGGATGGCAGTGCCTCCAACGACACCGGCAACCTGCTGGACGAAGCCCGGCTGGCGATGCTGTCCGCCCGGGTTCGTAACCAGAACCCCGGTGACATGACCGCCCGGGAAGCCCTGCACATCGCCACCCGGGGCGGTGCTGAAGTACTGGGCCGGGGCGATGCCCTGGGCCGGATCCAGGCCGGTTACTGCGCGGACATCGTCGCCTTCCGCAACGACGACATCGCCATGGCCGGGGGCCAGAGCGATCCGCTGGCATCGCTGGTGTTCTGCACGCCGCCACGGGTCAACTGGAGCATCATCAACGGTCGCGTGGTCATCAAGGAAGGCGAACTGCTGACCCGGTCACTGCCCCATATTATTGAGGAGCAGAACCGGATGGCTGTGACTCTTACGGGAGCCTGACCCTATGCCGGAAGGCGGTCGGCCCGCCCCCTTTTGACAGGCTCTATCACTTCGGCTGATAGAGCCGCACCGGCGGCTCAAAGCCGAAGTCCCGGCCATCCACCACCTTGACGTCGTTGTCCCAGGGCAACTGGTACTCACCCTTCACCATGTCCTGCATGAAGGTATACGGGCAATCCCCGGCTCCTCCCTTGACCGCAACATACCCCCGGTGCCCCAGCTGGTAGATGTTGTTTTCGGCGCCCCAGTGGATACGGGCCTCGTCCACCAGGTCGGGGCGCACTTCCGCGGTGATGATCTCATCGGCAAAGCCGCTGCCTTCCACCATGGGCTCGCCATCGAAGTTGACCACCATGCCCTCGCCCATGGAGTTGAAGGTGCCGTCGGTACCGGCCAGGCAGACGTTGGCGGTGACCATCAGGTTGCAGAAGGCATTGGCCTGGTTGGTGATCTTCCAGGCATGGCGGATGGGCGGGGTGTAACCGGCAGTGCGCAGCATGATGTTGGCCCCCTTGTAGGCGCACTCCCGGGCCACTTCCGGGAACATGCCGTCGTGGCAAATCGCCAATGCTAGCCGGCTGCCATTGGGGCCGTCGCACACCGGAATACCCAGGTTGCCTGGCTCCCAGGGTTCCACCGGCACCCACGGATGCAACTTGCGATAGAACAGGCGCACCTCACCCGTATTGTCGATGATTACCCCGGTGTTGTAGGGATTGCCTCCGGGGTTGTGCTCCATGATGGAAAAGCAGCCCCAGATATCATGCTCACGACAGGCCTGGCGGAATGCGGCCATTTCCGGGCCATCACGGTCACACATAATGGCCGGATCAATGTTCATGGACAGGCCATGCAGGCAGTACTCAGGAAACACCACCAGGTCCATGACCGGTGACTGTCGGCGGGCTTTCCCGACCAGATCACACACACGTCCGGTCTGGGCCTTCAGCTGTTCCGGCGTGGCCACATCGGGCAGCTGCAACTGCACCAGTCCGATCACCACCCCATTCGGGGACTTGTTCAAACCACCTAATCCGCTCATTCCGCTTCCACTCCTGTTTCAATAGGACAATGTCGGAAGCGAATGAGCAGGAAGCGTGCCAGACGACCGTTAGCCGGCGCTGGACTCAGTCTCCATGGCCCGCTCACGCCGGCGCATTTCCAACTGGGCCAGGGTCACCTCACGGCTCTTGGCCTGGCTTTCGTGGATATGGGCCCGCAGCATGGCAGTCGCGCCGTCCAGGTCATTGGCCAGGATCCGCTGGCAGATCTCGTGATGCTCCCGATAGGTCTTCATCACGCTGTCCCGGTCCGGCAGCCCGAGGCGGCGCACGATGCGGATATGGTTGTTGACGTCCCGCAGGTACTGGACCAGCACCGGGTTGCCACAGAGCCCGGCCAGCCGGATATGGAACGACTCTTCCGCATCCTTGAACTGCTCCGAGCCTTCCACGCCGTACCCCAGCCGCTCGGGGTCCCAGTCCTCCGCCAGTTGCGCCACCTCCCGGTAGGGAATGCGCTGTCCCATCAGGGCAATGCCCTCAAGCTCCAGACCAACCCTGACATCGTAGTATTCCGCCAGTTCAAACACGTCCAGTTGCCGGATATAGCAGCCATGCTTGGGCCGGATGGTGAGGTAGCCCTCCACCGCCAACCGTTGCAGCGCCTCCCGCACCGGTGTCCGGCTCACCCCGAAGCGCTGCGCCAGTTCGGTTTCGGTGACCCGGCTGCCGGGATACAACTCGAGATTCATGATGCCCTGACGCAGGTCCTGGTAGATGCGGTCAGTGGTCCATTTCCTGGGTGATTCGGTCATGATTCGTTCCCTGCCATTCTGTTGCATACATCATTCATCAAGAAACGCTGGATTTCAATCACTCTGATAACTCTCCGCCCGCCTTCTGCGCACCACGGGGATGCATCCGCAAGATTCCTGCACCATAAAAGGTCGCAAAAAACAGCATCATTGCTCGTTTTATCAGCAAGGAACAGAAAGAGTGCCCTCATCAATCCCGGCCCCATGCGCGTCAGGAACAGGTGGCATGAACCATGCAATGTTGTATACAACAAATAATCTAACTCAAGGCTTGCTTGCATGGAGATCCAGCTCTACAACATCACCAAGCGGTTCGGAGAGGTTACCGCCAATGATGGTATCTCCCTGGATATACGCCAGGGTGAAGTCATCGCTCTGCTCGGCGAAAACGGCGCCGGCAAGAGCACCCTGATGAAGATGCTGTTCGGACTCTACCCGCCAGACGAAGGCAGTATCCTCGTCAATGGCAAGGAAACCAGCATCGACTCCCCCCAGAAAGCCATGTCACTGGGCATCGGCATGGTGTTCCAGCAGTTCAACCTGGTGCCGGCCCTGTCTGTGCTTGACAACCTGCTGCTGGCTTATCCCAAACCACCCTTCTGGACCTTCCGGCGACTGTTCGGCGAGGGAGCCCCCCATCGACGGGTGCTTGCCTATCTGGAGGAGCTCGCACCGGGGCTGGACCCGAACACCCTGGTGCGGGACCTGTCCGTCGGACAGCGTCAACTGCTGGAACTGGTCAAGGTACTGAACCTGGACGCCAGGGTGTTGATCCTGGATGAACCCACCTCGGTACTGCCCCCCCAGGAAGCGGAACGCCTCTGGGGACTGATCCGCAAACTGGCCGAGGCCGGTCGCAGCGTGGTGCTGATTACCCACAAGATGCAGGACGTGATGGCCTGTGCCCATCGCGTGGTGGTGATGAGGGCTGGCCAGATGGTACAGACCCTGGCCCGGGAGGCGTGCACCGAAGCCTCACTGGTCAGCCTGATGATGGGCGACAGCAGCCAGCGCTCCGACATCGACACCAACAACAGGGCGGATTTTGCCGGCAAACCGCCCCGCATCAGTATCCGCAATCTGCAGGCGCGACACGGCATCCAGTCCATCGAAGACATCAACCTCGACATCGGTCCCGGCGAGATCCTCGGCATTGCGGGTGTATCCGGCAATGGCCAGCACCTGCTGGCCGACTCCCTGGTGGGACTGACCCCGCTGACCCGAGGGGAGGTCATTATCGACGGTACCACCCTCCATTCGGCGGGCCGCGCGCCCCGGACCTCAGACCGGGTGGCTTATATCCCTGAGCAACCGGCTGTCAATGCGGTGGCCAGCGACCTGTCACTGACCACCAACGTCGCCCTTTCCCATTTCCGCCGGCTTCGCTTCTTTCCCGCCTGGGAACCGGAGGAAGAGAACACCCGGGACATCATCCGCCGTTACCAGGTCCGCCCTGACAATCCGGCCCTGCAAGCCGGCCAGCTGTCGGGCGGTAATCTGCAGAAACTCGTGGTGGGCCGTGAACTCCAGGGCCAGCCGGACCTGATCGTGGCGGCTTATCCCACCATGGGGCTGGACGCCGGCGCCGCCCATGACATTTACCAGGCCCTGTTCGCCAAGGCCCGTGACGGCGCTGCCGTGCTGTGGATTTCCGAAGACCTGGACGACCTGATGTCCTATGCCCACCGCATTGCGGTGCTGCAGGGCGGCCAGGTGTCCGGCATGTTCGATCCGCAGCAATGCGGCCGCCTGGATATCGGTCGAGCCATGACCGGTGAACATCAGCCCGCCGCTGAGCCGCCTCCCGGCCCCACACCCGCTGAACCCGACGCGAGGACCGCCTCATGACAAGCACCATCCAACCTGCACTGCGGTTCGGACAGCGACTGCTCGGCGGACCGGCCGGCGCCGTTCTGGTGATGACAGCCACCTTTGTAGTGGCAGCGCTGGCGTTCTTTGCCATTAACGGCCGGGAATCAGTTCCCCTGTTCCAGGAAATGGTCATGGGCGCCTTTGGCGACAGCTATTCATTCAGCGAGACCCTGGTCAAAACCGCCCCCATCCTGCTGACAGCTCTGGCAGTGGCATTGCCCGCCCGTCTCGGCCTGATCAGCGTGGGGGGTGAGGGACAGCTCTACCTCGGCGCCCTGTTCGGCACCGGTGCCGTACTGGCGGCGGTGGATCAACCCGGCTGGCTGCTGATGCCATTGATGCTGGCCGGGGCCATGGCGGGCGGCGCTCTGTGGGGCATGATCCCCGGGCTCCTCAAGACCCGCCTCGGGGTGAACGAAACCATCTCCACCCTACTGCTCAACTACGTCGGGGTGTTGCTGGTCAGCTTCGTGGTCCATGGCCCCTGGAAGAACCCCAATTCCCTGGGCTGGCCCGCCACCATCGAGTTCCCGGAAGGCGCCATCCTGCCCCAGTTCTTTGATACCCGGGTCCATATGGGCCTGGTGTTCGGCGTGGTCGCCGCCATCGTGCTGCACATCCTGGTCACCCGCAGTCGCTGGGGCCTGGGGCTTCAGGTAAGCCGCAGCAATCCGCGGGTGGGCGCCACTGCCGGCATCTCCTACGAACGTAACGTGCTGATCGTCATGGCTGTCGGCGGACTACTGGCCGGACTCGCCGGCATCGCGGAAGCCTCGGTGATCCAGAACCGCCTGCAGGACGGCCTCGCCAGCGGCTACGGCATGACCGGATTCCTGGTGGCGTGGCTCGCCGGCCAGCACTTCCTGCGCATCATTCCGCTGTCGGTGCTGATGGGCGGGCTACTGGCGTCGGCGGACTCACTGCAGCTCTATGCCCAGCTCCCAAAGGCCAGCGCCGACATCCTGCAGGCGCTGCTGTTCATCATCGTGCTGGCGGTGGCCAGCCTGTGGGCCAGGCGCCGTGAGGCCTGATCGCACCGTCGCCTGAAAGCAATCCAGAGGAACCTGTATGGAATCGTTTATCACTGAACTCCTCACCCTGCTGTTTGCCGCCCTGCGCAGTGCCACGCCGGTACTGGCGGTGGTTCTGGGTGAGGCCATGACCCAGCGTAGCGGCGTCATTAACCTCGGGGTGGAAGGCCAGATGCTGCTGGGGGCGATGACCGGCTTTGCGGTAGCGTCCATCACCGGCGACCCCTGGCTCGGCGTGCTGGCCGCCTGTGGTGCCGGGATTGCCCTGTCGATGGTGCACGCCACCCTGGTGCTCGGCTGTGGCGCCAACCAGATCGCCAGCGGCGTGGCGGTGCTGATCCTCGGTGGAGGGCTCAGCGCTTACTACGGCATTCCCTTTGTGGGCGACAAGATCGACACCCTCGGCAACCTGAACCAGACCTTCGTCAGTGACATACCGGTGCTGGGCCAGTTCCTGGGCCCCATCACCCCCACCGTGCTGATCACCCTGCTGGCGATCCCGACCATCTCCATTTTCCTGTTCCGCACCCGGCTGGGCCTGCGCTGGCGCTCAACCGGTGAATCCCAGGACATTACCCGCAACCTGGGCCATAACCCGGTGCCGTACCAGCTCGCCGCCATTGCCTTTGGTGGCCTGATGTCCGGTTTCGCCGGTGCCGCGCTGGCCGTGGACTACACCGCCAACTGGGTAGAGGGCATGACCGCCGGCCGCGGGCTGGTGGCCGTGGGGCTGGTGATCGTTGCCCGCTGGAACCCCTGGTACGCCCTGCCGGCCGCGTTGCTGTTCGGGGCATCCGAAGCCCTCAACCTGAAACTGCAGTCCTGGGGTGTCGATATCTCCCCCTACCTGCTGGCGACCCTTCCCTATCTGATTCCCCTGAGCGTGCTGATGCTCAGCTATCGCGGCCTGCGGGCCAGCGGTGGCGGCATGCCGGCCGGTCTCAGGGTGGTCTTCCAGAGTGCCCGATAACTGACTGAAACAACCATCAAACGGAGAATCACCATGAAAAAAGCCATCCGCACCCTGCTCGCCACATCCATCATCGCCGCAAGCCTCCCGGCTACCGCCGAGACCAAGGTGGGCTTCATCTACGTCGGTCCGAAAACCGATTACGGCTACAACTACGCCCAGGACCAGGGCCGGCTCTACCTGGAAGAACATCTGGACGACGTGGAAACCGTCTACTTCGAGAACATCCCGGAGAACGCCGATGTTCAGCGGGTCATGGAGCGCATGGTGCGCTCCGGTGTCGAGGTGGTCTTCCCCACCAGCTACGGCTACCTGGACCACGCCCTGAAAGTGGCGGAGAAGTATCCGGAGGTGCATTTCGCCCACTCCGGCGGCCTCAAGACCTCCGACAACCTGATGACCTACTTCGCCGAGATCGACCAGGCCATGTACCTGTCCGGTGTTGCCGCCGGCCTGACCACCGAGACCAATCAACTGGGCTTTATCGCCGCCCACCCGATCCCGCAAGTGCTGCGTAACATCAACGCCTTCACCCGGGGCGCCCAGAGTGTCAATCCGGACGTCACCACCTCGGTGATCTGGACCTCCAGCTGGTCCGACCCCACCAAGGAAGCGGAAGCGGCGGAAGCCCTGATCAGTGATGGTGCCGATGTGCTGACCGGTCACGTGGACTCCCCCATCAACTACGTGCAGGTGGCAGAGCGCCGGGGCGTCTACTCCGTGGGCTACCATGCCGATGCCAGCCAGTTCGCGCCGGAAGGCTGGCTGGTGGGTGCTGTCTGGAACTGGGGGCCGATGATGGTGGACATCGTCAACTCCGCCGGGGACGGCACCTGGAAGTCCGAGCACCTGCGTGGTGACCTGCTGACCGGCGCCGCCAAGCTCAGCGACTTCGGCAGCGCGGTGAGCGAGGAAGACCAGCAGACCGTGCTGGATCGACAAAAGGCCATCATGGATGAAGAATTCCGCGTCTGGGCCGGCCCGGTTGTTGCCCAGGATGGCACCGTGCTTGTGGCCGAGGGCGAGGTGATGACCCTGGAAGAAACCGAGAAGATGGACTTCCTGGTGGAAGGCGTCAAAGGACGGCTGAAGTGAACACCCCGGATACCGTCATGGTCCCCGATGCACGGCCCTATGCCTGGCCCTGCATCGCGCCGGTGGAAGCCCGTAGGCTTGCGCTGGTGGTCATCGACATGCAGAAGGACTTCTGCGCGCCCGGGGGGTATATCGACTCCCAGGGCGTCGACCTGACCCCGGCCCGGGCGACGATCGAACCGATCCAGCGGGTACTGGCAGCGTTCCGTGCGCTGCCGGACTCGCTGGTGATCCACACCCGTGAGGGCCACCGGCCGGAGCTGGTGGACCTGCCCGCCAACAAGCAGTGGCGCAGCGAACAGGTCTGCCCCGGCATTGGCAACGAAGGCCCCCTGGGCAAAATCCTGGTTCGTGGTGAGCCTGGCTGGGAGATTATCCCGGAGCTGGCCCCCGCGCCCGGCGAAATCGTGATCGACAAACCCGGCAAGGGTGCCTTCTATGCCACCGACCTGGACCACATCCTGCGGCTGCGGGGCATCACTCACCTGATTGTCGCGGGCCTGACCACCGACGTGTGCGTGCATACCACTATCCGGGATGCCAATGACCGGGGGCTGGAAACGCTGATCCTGAGGGACTGCACCGCGGCTACCGAGACCCGGCACCGGGATGCGATCTTCACCATGACCGAGATGCAGGGCGGACTGTTCGGCGCCACGGCCACATCCGACCAGCTGCTGTCCGCCCTCGGCCCCCTACGACTGATCCAGGAGTAAATCACCATGACCTCCACCCTGAACTCACGCCCCTATGTCTGGCCCTGGGACAATAATCTGGACAAACTCAACACCGCCCTGGTGATCATCGATATGCAGACGGATTTCTGCGGCAAGGGCGGCTATGTCGACACCATGGGCTATGACCTGTCCCTGACCCGGGCGCCCATCGAACCGATTGGCCAACTGCTGGCACGCTTCCGGGCCCTGGGCATGCCGGTGATCCATACCCGCGAGGGCCACCGCCCGGACCTCAGCGACCTGCCCGCCAACAAACGCTGGCGCTCGCGGCAGATCGGCGCTGGCATCGGCGACCCCGGTCCCTGTGGCCGGATCCTGGTGCGTGGCGAGCCAGGCTGGGAAATCATTCCGGAACTGGCTCCCCGTGCCGGCGAACCGGTCATCGACAAGCCCGGCAAGGGCTCCTTCTACGCCACCGACCTGGAGCTGATCCTCAAGACCCGGGGCATACGGAACCTCGTGCTCACCGGCATCACCACCGATGTCTGCGTGCATACCACCATGCGGGATGCCAATGACCGGGGCTTCGAGTGCGTGCTGGTGGAAGACTGCTGCGGCGCCACCGACCAGGCCAACCATGACCACGCCATCAAGATGATCCAGATGCAGGGTGGCGTGTTTGGCGCGGTCACCGATTCCGGCAGCCTGTTGCAACGACTGGAGTCCCTATGAACAAGGATTTCACACCGCCGGTACGGCTCGATATCGACCACCTGCACTCCCTGTATCGGAGCGGCGAGTTGACACCCCGCCAGCTACTGGACCAGTTGGACGATTATCAGGCAGCGTTCACCGATCGCAACCTCTGGATCCACTACCTCACCCCCGATGAACGGGAACCCTTCCTGCGGGCCCTGGAGGGGGAATCGCCGGATTCCCTGCCCCTGTACGGCGTGCCCTTCGCCATCAAGGACAACATTCACCTGAAGGACATTCCGACCACCGTCGCCAACCGGCACGTGCGCATCGTACCGGACGCCAGCGCCTTCGTGGTGGAGCAGTTGCTGGCCGCCGGTGCCATCCCGGTGGGCAAGACCAACCTGGATCAGTTCGCCACCGGACTCAACGGCACCCGGTCTGATTTCGGCCCCTGTGGTAACGCCTTTGATCCGGACTGGATTTCCGGTGGTTCCTCCGCCGGTTCCGCCGTCGCCGTGGCCCTGGGGATGGCCAGTTTCGCCCTGGGTACGGATACCGCTGGCTCCGGCCGCGTACCCGCTGCCCTGAATCACATTGTCGGCCTCAAGCCCACCCTGGGCAGACTGAGCGTGGAAGGTGTGGTACCTGCCTGCCAGACTCTGGACTGTGTCTCAATCTTCGCCCGCACCGCCGCCCAGGCCGACCGAGTGCTGACCCTGGCTGACCGACACAACCCGGCCGATCCCTGGCAGGAGGATCAACAGCCACCCAAGCGTCTGATGGGTCAGACCTTCCGTTTTGGCGTTCCCGCCGCCGATCAGTTGGGACTGGTTGAATACCCGGAGGCACAGGCCCTGTTTGATGCGGCCGTCGCACACCTGGAAGCCCTTGGCGGGACTGCCGTGGACATCGACCTGACACCGTTCTCGGAGGCTGCGGCACTGCTCTACGACGGCCCCTGGGTCAGCGAACGGCAACTGGCCGTCAACGATCTGGTGAATACCCCGGACCAGGTCCACCCGGTGGTCCGCGACGTCCTCTCCGCAGGCGACCAGTTCACAGCCGGCGACACCTTCAGCGCCAGGTACCGGCTGGCAGCTCTGAAACGCCGGACCGATGCCGTACTGGCAACCCTGGATACCATCCTTGCCCCCACCTGCCCGGCGCCTTACACCATCGCCGACATGATGGCCGATCCGGTCGCCCTCAACGCCCGTCTGGGCGCTTTTACCAACTTCATGAACCTGCTGGACTACTCAGCGGTGTCAGTGCCGGCTGGCTTCCTCGACAATGGCATGCCCTGGGGCGTCACCCTGTTCGGGGCGGCCTGGAGCGATAGCACTCTCAATGGCCTGGCTGGCCGCCTGCACCGCCGGGTCACCGATACGGTGGGAGCCACCAGCGACCCGTTACCCGATGAGCAGCCACCGCAACCGCCGCGCACGCTGCAGGTTGCCGTCTGCGGCGCCCACCTCGCCGGTTACCCGCTCAATCACCAGTTGACCGATCGTGGCGCCGTGCTGGTGAAACGCACCCACACCGCCCCACGATACCGGTTTTATGCGTTAGCCGGAGGGCCTCCCTACCGGCCAGGGCTGATCCGCACCGAAGACCGTGGCGCCGCCATTGAGGTGGAAGTATGGCGCATGCCCGAGGACCGCTTTGGAACCTTTGTCGCCGGCATTCCCCACCCCCTGGGCATCGGTCAGCTCGAGCTGGAAGACGGCACCTGGTGCACCGGCTTTATCTGCGAACCCTGCGGCGTGGACGGTGCCACCGATATCAGCGACACCGGCGGCTGGCGCCGGTACATGGCCGGCATGGCAACGACGGAGACCCAACAATGACTGACCTGACCATCAATCGGCCGGATACTGTCGCCAGCGTCACCCACGCCTTTGAAACCTATGAAAAGGCCCTGATCGACAACGACCTGGCGGTACTGGATGGCTATTTCTGGAGTTCGGAATTCACCGTGCGCTTTGGCGTGGCGGAAAACCTTTATGGCGCGGAAGCCATCCAGGCCTATCGCCGGCAATGCCAGCCGATAGGCCCGGGGCGGATCCTCCATGGAACCGTGGTGACCACGTTCGGTGATTCATTCGCCACCGTCAGCACCCGGTTCCGGGATGGAGAGACCGACGACCAGGGTCGCCAGATGCAGACCTGGGTACGTTTCGCCGATGGCTGGAAAGTGGTGGCTGCCCACGTCAGCGTGATGAGGGCAACCGCCGGCTCATGATGGCTCGCGGTGATCGTAGGTGGCATTCAGCCGTGACGCCAGGTACTCGGCACAGGTAATAGGCTCATACTTGGGTGCCTGGTCCGGCATGATTTCCCTCGAGTCCACCACCGAGTCCGGGTTCACTTCCAGGAAAAAGGCGATGGAGTATCGCTCCTTCGCCGGCGGCCGCACCCGGTGGGGCGTGGACACATAGGTGTCGTTGCTCCAGCGCATCAGGCAGTCACCGATATTGCACACAAAGGCACCCGGCACATGGGGTGCCTGGATCCAGTCCCCCTGCCGGCTCAGCACCTCCAGCCCCGCCACCTCGTCCGTCGCCAGGATGGTGACATTGCCATAGTCGCTGTGGGTGCCGGCGCCACCGTCCTCGCGCTCGAGTTTGTCGGCACTGGGCGGATACCGCAGCATGCGCAGGGTGGCAATGGGCAGGGTCAGGTGACCTGCGAAGAAATCCTCCTCCAGCCCCAGGTCCAGGCTGAACCCCCGGTGGATGGTCCGTCCCAGCTCCAGGCAGTGATTGAAGTAGTCCAGGGCCTGCTGTCGCCAGCCGTTGATGGGCGGCCAGAAGTTCACGCCCCGGAAGGGCTTGCCCGCCAGCACGTCCGGGTGATCCGCCGGGAAATCGGTACCAATATTGAAGGCCTCCTTCATGTCGGCACCGGACTCCGGGTTCAGCTTCTCGTCCGCCATGGCCACGTAACCCCGGTTGTGGGGTGAACGCTTGATGGACAGGGGTTCCTTGTCCTCCGCCGGTAGCGCAAACAGCTGCTTTGCCAGGTCAAAGGCGCCCTGGCAGACCTCATCCGGAATGCCATGGTCGGTAACGTAGAAGAAGCCCACCTCACGGCAGGCCTGGCCCAGCTCGGCGGCGGTGGCCCGTCGTTCAGCCGGATCGTCGCTACGCAGACCGGTCAGGGAAATAATGGGAAGTGACAGCATAAATAGTCTCCAGGGGATTCCAGCGCCCCGGCCAGGGGCACCAATATCAAACCATTGATGTTCGTGTGTGGGAAAGCTGGCGGCAGGCCTCGTGCAGGGCCAGGCCCTGCTGCTGGGCGTCGGCGATAACCCTGCTGCCGTTCACCAGCGTGGCATTGCCGTTATCGATCAGTCGGCGGCCATCCACCCAGACCCCGGCCACGTTGGTGGAGCCAGCGGCAAACACCAGGTTCCACAGCAGGTTGCCGCCCTGCTCATTGATGTTCACCGGGGTCAGGTTGGCGTTCTCCAGATCCAGCAACAGCAGGTCGGCCTTCTTGCCCACCTCCAGCGAGCCGATCTCGTGGGCCAGCCCCAGGGCTCTGGCGCCATTGATGGTTGCCATGCGCAGGATCTGGTCGGCGGGCAGTGCGGTGGCATCCAGCCGGGTGGCCTTCTGGATCAGCGAGGCAAACTTCATCTCCTCGAACAGGCTCAGGCTGTTGTTGCACACCGGGCCGTCCGTACCCAGCCCCACTGTCACGCCGGCGGCCAGCATTTCCGGCACCGGAGCCACACCACTGGCCAGCTTGGCATTGCTGACCGGGCAGTGGGCAATGCTGGTGCCGGTGTCTGCCACCCGGGCAATTTCGTCGTCATTGAGCCAGACACAATGGGCCAGCAGGGTGCGCTCACCGAGGATGCCGTAATGATCCAGCATGGCCAGGGAGCGGCGGCCCAGTTCGGCGGTGACCGCCTGCTCCTCTTCCTTCTGCTCACTGCAATGGGTGTGGATGCCCACCCCGTGCTCTCGACTCAGTTGCGCCGCCTCCCGGTAGGCATCCTCCGTGCAGTAAAACAGGTGCTCCAGCCCCATCCAGACGCGGATGCGGCCGTTCTGGCTATCATGGTGGGAGTGGATCAGACGGCGGTTCTCCTCCCGGGTGGAGAAGAAATCCTTGCCGGGACGGTCCGCCACGTAGGGCGCCAGTTGCACCCGCAGGCCCAGCTCGGCGGCGGCATCCGCACACCGGTCCATGTAGCGGAACATGTCCATCACGCAGGTGGTGCCGGACTGCAGGGCCTCCAGGTAGCACAGACGGGCCGAATGATAGGCAAAGGTCTCGGTCATGGCCCGGTGTTCCAACTGGTACCAGGGCAGCCACTCCATCAGCGGCATGTTCTCGGTCACGCCCCGCATCAGGCTGGAATGGGAGTGGCAGTCGATCAGCCCGGGCAGTAGCGCGTGCCCCCGCCCGTCGAGAACCTCACAGCCTTCGGGCACCGTGACCTCCCGATCATCCCCCACCTGGGTAATCACACCATCCTGCACCACCAGGGTGCCGTCCGGAATGACCCGGTCATGGGGATCGACCGTGAAAATCGCGGCATGACGGATCGCAAAACCGGGCATGGATACTCCTTCAACTTCCTGACCATATGATCAGTTTTTTAAGCAATCGCTATGCCACGGATATCCACCGGCCAGGCCCCTGATTCCGACGCCCGTCAATGAGGCCGCCGCCAGGCGATGGTGCACCGTTAACGATCACCGCCCCCCTCCGCGCACCATAACCATCCAGCTTACCTGACCGTATGCTCATCATTTTAAGGCAGATAACAAAACGCCAACAATTCGTGGCATACATCGTGCAAAACCGCTGTAAACACCCATTTACCCCCCAAAGCCCCGCCAGCCAGGGGTTATCAAAGGAGGCTGCATGTACACCGCGACACTCAGGCCAAGGCCGGCCAAGGACCCCACCGTTTTCTACGACGACCTGGCCATCACCCTGACCGCCCGCCGGGACGCCCTTATCGGGTCCTCCAATACCATCAACGGACGGCAACCGCTGGCCTGGGCGGAGTTGATCGAATGGCTCCGCTTCCAGTGCTGGTACCGGCGGGAGGAGGCGGACATCATCGATTCCTGGCTTGATCACGTGCCCAGACCCGACATCGTCACGGCCCTGCGCAGACAGCTGGCCCAGGCGGGGCGTCACCACCGGCGGTTGCTGGCCCACCTGGACACCCTGGGCACCTCGATGGCGGACTGGTCGCCGGAACCGGAGTGGATGAACTGGGCCAGCGAATTCCACGCCAGTGGTTCAGATACCCCGGAACGGATCATCGCCCATAACCTGGCCGGTGCACCCGGTGCCATGGAGGTGCCGGGCGGGCTGATGCCACGACTGTCCGAAGATACCCACGCGGTGCTGGAGCAACTGCGCCCGGACAGCGGGTTGCACGCTACCCTGGGTCGCATGATGGTGAACCGGTACGCCACGACCCTGGAGACACAGGCCCGGACCCATGCCAGAGTCATGCGCGCCTTTGAACTGGAGCAGAAGGGCCGGCTGGCACTGGATCGTCGTATTCGCGCCATTGGTCAGCAGTCAGCCGCCAATGACGCTATCGATGACAGCCTGGTCGCCGGTGGTGGCGACGTCTCCTGATTCCTGGCGCCCTATCGATGCACCGATAGCCGTCATAACGTGGATTACTGCACCTCAACGGGCCACACAGGTGGTCCGTTATCAGGCAATAAACAGTCACAACAGCGGTCTGGTGACCCCTGGCATGTATCCTGCAAAATTCCGTTCAGGGAATTTCCGGGCCGAGAGAACCTCCTGGATCAGACTCCTGAGTCAAGATGACATTCCTCTGTCATAACGCCGCGGTGGCGTACGGTTCTCGTGAAATACCGGAGGAATGCTATGCCTTCCGCTCAAGATGCCATTCTTGTACTTAAGGGTGGCCGGGTAATCGACCCGGCCAACGGAACCGACGACATCGCTGATGTGGTCACCCGGGGCGATACCATACTGGAGGTGGGACCGGATGCCGGCACCCGCTATCCCGATGCCCAGGTCAGGGACGTTACCGGCAAGCTGGTCACTCCCGGCCTGATCGATATCCACACCCACTGCTTTACCGGACTCGGAGATTTCTGCCTGCCCACGGACCTGATGGGGGTGGATTCCGGTGTCCCCATTATCGTGGACGCCGGCACCACCAGTACCACCATCTTCGGCCTGGCCCGCAAGGGGATCATCGATCACCCGGACACCAGGACCAAAATCTTCGCCCTGATGGACCCGTCCCAGATCTACCTGGCCAACAAGACCTTTATCTGCCACTACCTGCGCATCGCCGATGACGAACGCAACATCGATATCGACTCCGCAAAGGAAGTGGTCGACGCCAACCGTGACGTCATCGTGGGCTTCAAGGTACGGCCCACCATTACCGACAACCCGGACCGTTCGCCGTTCCTGGAGGCCGCCCACCAGATCGCCCCGGACCTGCCGATCATGATTCACCTGGGGTCCTTCCCCCACACACCGGTGCTGGAAACGGAAAAACTCCTCTATCAACTACGCAAGGGCGACATCATCACCCACGCCTGCCGTGGCGGTGGCGGGCAACTGGACGCCCGGGGCGAACCCACCCAGGCGTTCACCGATGCCTATAACCGCGGCGTCCTGATGGACATCGGCCATTCCGCCGGTGATTTCCACTTCCGCACGGCAAGACGCCTGATCGAACGGGGCTACATGCCCAACACCATTTCCACGGACCTCAACGTATTCAACGTCGATGGCCCAGTGCATTCCCTCTCCACCACCATGTCCAAGCTCTGGGCACTGGATGTGCCCCTGGAGCAGGTCATCGCCATGAACACCATCAATGCGGCAAAAGCCATCAACCGCGAAGACCAGTATGGAACCCTGACGGCCGGCCGGGCCGCCGAGGTCAGCGTGCTGGATATGGAGGAAGGTTCCTGCACCCTCTCCGATGGCCATGAGGAGATCACCGTCGACCGCCGCTTGCGGGCCGTAGGCTGCCTGCGCAACGGCCAGTGGCACGATGCCGTCCATGACCAGAAGGCCCTTCAGGCAGAGATGAAGGAGGCGGTATGAGTACGGCAGCAGCGGAAACACAGTCCGCAGAAGACCCGAAGGCCTTCTACCAGAACCTGGTGAGCACGCTGGAAAGCCGCCGGGATGCCCTCTCCGAGGCGGAAAAGAGCTTTGGTGGCTACCAGCCCCTGGAGCGGGCCGAGCTGATCGAATGGCTGAAGTTCCAGTGCTGGTACGAGCAGGAAGCCGCCGGTTTCATCGGCTCATGGCTCCGGGACACGCCGGAGCCGGAAGTATTCGTCGGGCTCTGTCGGCAGGTGGCCGATGAGGGCAGGCATTATCAATTGATCCTGTCCCACCTGGAGTCCCTCGGCACCAGCATGGAGGGCTGGACACCGGAACCGGAATGGGTGGCATGGGTGAGCGAGTTCTATGCCGCCGGCGACGACACCCTGGAACGGGTGGCCGCCCATAACATCACCGGGGAACTGGGCGCCATGGATGCCTTCGACGGCCTGCTCCCCCGGGTGCCCGACAGTACCCGGGCGGTGTTGGAAAAGATCATCCCGGACGAGAAGTTCCACGTGTCCCTGGGGCGGATGGCGGTTCACCGTTACGCCACCACCACTGACCGGCAGGCCCGGGTGCGTGACCGGGTGATGACGGCCTTCGAACTGGAACAGAAGGGCCGGCTGGCCTTCGAGCGCCGGCTTCAGCAGGTGCGGGAAGAATCAACCGCCAACGACACCAGCCCTGCGCCGGAGAAAGCGGCAGACACCGGCCAATCCCTCCAGTGGGTCTGCCAGGTGTGCGGGTGGATCTACGACGAGGCCGTGGGTGACCCGGACTCCGGCATTCCACCGGGCACCGCCTTCGAGGACATCCCGGAGGACTGGATGTGCCCGGAGTGTCTGGTGACCAAGGAGGATTTCGTCCTGCTGTCCGTCTGATTCAGCCAACCGCGGAGGGCCCCGGCGCCCTCCGCATCATCGTTTCCCTCCACCGACCGTTCCCCCACCGGCCTTCAAGCCAGAGAGGCATCCTCTTTCTGACTGGCCAGCCAGTCATCCCGACGCGTCAGCAATCGCACGGCCGCAGCGTTCGCTTCATCAATATAGGCCGACAGGTCACCGCTCAGCAGCACCTGATCCTCGGCCACAATCCGCCCCGCCACCATGGTCATCCTGACGTCCCCACCCAGGGTGGAATGCACCAGATTGTAGTGCAGGTTCTGCAGTGGCCCGGAGGGAATAAAAGGCGTCATCCTCGGTGTATCCGCCTTCACGGCAATGATATCCGCCTGCTTGCCCGGCTCCAGGGAACCGATCTGATGCTCCATGCCCAGGGCCCGGGCACCTTCAATGGTCGCCGCCCGGAGCACATCCCACGAGCGCCAGGCCGAGGCATCCATATTGCGCAGCTTGGCCAGCAGGGAGGCGAACTTCATTTCCTCGAACATGTCGAGGTTGTTGTTCTCCTTCTCGCCGTCGGTGCCGATACCCACCGCAATGCCGGCCTCGATCATGGCTTCCACCGGCGCCGAGCCACTGGCCAGCTTCATGTTGCTGCAGGGGTTATGGGCCACGCCCACGTTGTAATCCGCCAGCGCCCGGATTTCGTCGTCATCCAGCCACACGCAGTGGGCCAGCAGCACCCGCTCCGGTGACAGCAGGCCCAGTTTTTCCAGGGCGCGGATCGGGCTGAGACCATGGAGCCGTTGGGATTCCGCCCGCTCAATCTCGGCCTCGTTGGAATGGGTGTGCAGCCCGGTCTGGAAGTGATTGCTGAGCTCCACCGCCCGGCGACAGGCCGCCGGCGTGGCATAGGACTGGTGTTCCAGCCCGACCCAGACCTGGACCCGGCCACCGGCACCGCCATGCCACTGCTCCAGCAGCCGTTCGTTGTCATCCAGGGTATCGAAGTAGTCGTGGCCTTCGGCCTCGCCCACATAGGGCACCATCACCACCCGGTTGCCCAGGTGTTCGGCAGCCCGGGCGGAGCCGGCCATGTAGCGCCACATATCCACTGACGTAGTGGTACCGGCCAGCAGGCTCTCGGCGTAGCACAGCCAGGACGCGGTCTCCGCCTCGTCGGGCCTGAGCACCCGGTGCATGGGGTCAATGTATTTCTGCAGCCACTCCCACACCGGCAATTCCTCCGCGGTACCCCGCAACAGGCCGGAATGGCTGTGGGTATTGATCAGGCCCGGCATCAGCACGGCGCGCCCGTATTCCCGACACTCCGCATCCGGGGCCTGCTGTTCCAGCTGCGACCGGGGCCCCACGGCCTTGATGATGTCACCGCTGACCAGAACGGCGCCGTCGGTGATCACCGGATCGCCCGCGGTCATTGGCAGCACGGCATCGGCGCACAATAGGGTCCGGCGATTGCCGGCAGGTGTTGCGGTCATTCTGGTTCTCCTGAGATCTGGTTCCTGTTGCCGGCCCCGCCATCGGTACTCGTCGATGGGCAGGGGCTCAGATGCTTTTCCACGGCCCGCTTCAGGCCGCCGTAACCGGTGCAGCGACAGAGGTTACCGGCGATTGCCTCGCCCAGGTCCACCGGATTGCCCTGGCGCCGCTCCCGCAGCCCCGATACCAGGGACAGGGCGAAGCCGGGGGTGCAATAGCCACACTGCAGGGCGCTCTCTTCCGCCAGCGCCTGTCGCACCTTCAGGAAGTCGGGGTCACCGCCCAGTCCTTCCACGGTTTCAACCCGACGGCCCGGCAGTTGCCAGGCCATGATCAGGCAGGCCGGCATTGCCTGCCCGTCCATCAGCACGTTGCAGGCACCGCAACGACCGATACGGCAGCCGGGGCGCACGGAGGTGCACTGGCCGTCCTCCCTGAGCAGGTCCAGCAGCGGCGTGGCGGCGGGTACCGAGCGGGTGACCGTTTCCCCGTTCAGCTCAAAGGTGACGGGCTCCGAGGCCCTGTACAGATCATTCATTACACGGCCTCACGGGTATGGATGGCAGTCAGCAGAACGCCCGGGTCAACCGGCAACGTTCGGATGCGGACGCCCGTCGCGGCTTCGATGGCCGAGGTGATGGCCGGAGCGACGGCTTCAATGCCCAGTTCGCCCACGCCCCGCACCGGGAAGGGATCGTCATCGGGGGTCTCATCCAGCACATCAACCCGTTGCGCCGGCGCGTCATGGAAGGTGGGAATCAGGTACTGGTCCAGGTTGTCCCGCCGCAGCTGGCCATCCTCCGCTGGCATGTCCTCGGTCAGGGTCATACCAAGGCCCATGACTGCGGCTCCCTCGATCTGTCCGAGATAACCGGGCGGATAGATCACCCGGCCGGCGGCTGTGATGTGGTGGAGATCGGTCACCCTGACACGACCGGTCAGGCGGTCCACCCTCACCCTGGCCACGGTAGCAATCTGTAGCTGCAGGTATCGTCCCACCGGGTGGTCCTGTTCCGGCGCCACGGGGAAATCCTGGCGGGCATCGGCCACCATCGCGTCCGGTCGCCCGTTATCCGCCAGTTCCCGGTAGCTGAGTACCTGGCGACCCTGGTGGAACACACCACCGGGGCCGTGGGCCAGGTCTTCCCCGGGATAACCGGTCAGTTCGGCGGCCTGGCGCCTTACCGCATCCATCCACCGGGGCAGCATCCTGGCAAGAACACCGTGGACCAGCACCGAACTGCGTGAGGCGCTGGTGGGCCCGGAATCCGGCCCCCGGGGATTCCCCAGCATGACCTCCACGTCGCTCCCCTGGCTGCCCAATACCGCACACACTGAATGGGTGATGGCCTCGCCAATGTTCTGGCCGTAGTCGGAGAATCCAAACTCCACCCGGATACGGCCCTCACGGCTCAGGGAGATGCGGCCACCACCGGCATCCGGCAGGCCGTCGCCGAGCCCGTTGCCCTGGGCACCCATGGCCATTCCGGTACCCGTCAGCCAGCGCCCCCGGGGAACTGTCTCCGGTGACCACAAGGGCGATGCCTGCGCCTGCCGCAGCACCTCGGCGGGTGGGGCCGTCCAGCGTACGGGCTGATGCCGGCTGCCGGGTTCATCCACCGACCGCAGATTGATGCGCCGCAGTTCCCGGGGGCACAGCCCCAGTTCCCGGGCGAGGGCGTCCAGCTGGGATTCCACGGCGAAGGTCGCCTGGTTGCCGCCGAAGCCCCGGAAAGCGCCGCAGACGCCGTTATTGGTGTAGACCAGTCGCCCGGACACCGCATAGGCACCGATCCGGTACAGCAGTGCGGTGGCGTGGTCGAGGAAGTTCTCCAGCACTGCCGGACCGAGGCTGGCGTAGGCGCCAGTGTCCAGCACCGCCTCCACCCGATGGGCCAGCAGTCGCCCGTCCGCATCGCAACCAGTGGTCATCCTCACCGCCACGGGATGTCGCTTCATGCCCGCCCGGCAGGACTCGAAACGGTCCAGGTGGATCATCACCGCACGGCCGGTTTTCAGGGCCAGGATGCCCGCCGCCGGCTGCACCGTCAGTTCGTCCTTACCACCGAAGGCGCCGCCGGTGGCCATGGCTTCCACGGTCACCTGCCCGGGCGCCAGTGCCAGGATGTCGGCCAGTTGTTCCGCATCCCGGTGGCCGGACTGGCAGCCCACCCGGAAGTGCACACCACCGGCATCATCGGGTATGGCGATGCCACCCTCGGTTTCCATAAAGGCGTGCATCTGCCGGGGCGTCTGGTATTCGTGTTCCACCACCACCGCGCAGGCGGCAAAGGCCTGCTCCGGATCACCGCGATGGAAGGCCTCCTGCGCCAGCAGGTTGCCGCCCTCATGGAGCGGCAGCTGTTGCTCCGCCGTCATTGGGTCGGTGACCAGTGACAGCGGTTCGTACTCCACCTCGATGGCCGCCAGCGCCGCCCGGGCCTGGGCCCGGGTGTCCGCCGCCACGGCGGCGATGGCGTCGCCCTCGTAGCGCACGCGATCCTCGCAGAACACGGGCTGGTCCCGCACCACGATGCCAAACCGGTTGAGTCCGGGCACATCGTCGGCGGTGACCACCGCGTGCACGCCCGGCATGGCTCTGGCCCGGGTGGTGTCGACTCGCAGCAGCCGGGCATGGGCGTATTCACTGCGCAGGATCGCCCCCTGCAACAGTCCCGGGGTATCGGTAAGACCGGTAGGATAGGTCAGTCGCCCCTCTATGCGGCGATAAAGATCCGACGACGGACCACCACCGTCAGGGGCATCGGCGCCAAGAGTGACAACCCTCCCAGGGGTATCAGACGCCATGGCCCACCTCCGCCAGCAGGTAATCCACCATCCGCTGGATAGCCAGACGCAGGGTCGGATCCTGCCAGCCACGGAATTCCAGCTCGGTGTCCAGGATCTGGATTCGGTCCGCCCCGGAGAGGGAGTGGCCATCGTTCAATGCCGCTTCACTGATGGACAGTCGACCCGGCCCGCCTTCGCCACTCACCGCCAGCCGTAGCCGCTCTCCGTCATGGACACAGGCGACCGTTGCCCGGGTGGGGCTGAAGCGCTCCCGATGGCCCAGCTTGTCGACGGCAATACGCCATGGCCGGGCATCGGGCAAGGTGACCGACTGGATCAGATCGACACCGGAGTCCGCCGCGTCCCACACCACCAGGCTTTCACCTTTCGGGTCATGGTGACCGACAAGGTGAAGCCGGGCGTCCAGGGCCAGGAACAGGGCCGACAGGTCGCCACCGGCACACAGGTTGCCCCCCACCGTTCCCAGGCGACGCACGCCTGGCCCCGCCACCTGGTCCAGCAAGGTTGCCAGGCCCGGCAGGTAGTCCAGGACCAGCGGGTGCCGGGCCAGTTCATCCAGGGTGGTCAGCGCACCGATGGCGAGCCCGCCCTCGCCCTGGTCAATGCCCCGGAAGCCCGGCCAGCCGGGGTCCAGGGCCACCAGGCAGGAAGGCCAGCACTGATCCCGCTCCCAGACCGGCTGCAGCCAGCTGGCACCGGCAATATAGGTGCCACCGAAACGCCGGGCCATGGTGACGGCTTCGCGGGGGGAATCCGGGCGCAGGACCCGGACCCGGACCCTGCCCCGCTCTGTCACATCAGGTTGCATGATGACACTCAGTCCGCTTCCACACCGGACACATCCGGATACCGGGCCATGATGTCGTGGATCGCCTCGGTGCCCACGAACTTCGTGGTATAACCCTGCGTCGGATCAACGGAGTCATCAACCAGTCCCAGGCCCACCAGTTGCTCTTGGATCGCCTGCCACCGTTCATCGGTCATGATGCCGATGCCACCGGTGAGGGCATCGCCGGAGAGCACAATGCCCCGCTCATCCATTTCCCGCAGGGAGTGGGCCAGTTGCGCCGGCCCCTGGTTCTCGTTGAGTTCGTGAATGTACTCGTTGGTGGCGTCCGGATCCTGCAGGTACTGGTACCAGCCCTCGATGGTTGCCTCCACGAACTTGCGGGCCACTTCCGGGCGTTGCTCCAGGGTCTCGCGGGTGGTCACGATCATGGTGGAGTAGGACCGCCAACCATGGTCCGACAGCAGGAACACGTTGGGATCAATGCCGGCTTCCTTCACCACGAAGGTTTCGGAGGTCACATAGGCCTGCTGGATAACCTGCGGGTCGGCGATAAACGGCCCCATCTGGAAGGTGTAGGGGCGCACCTGGTCATCGGTGTAGCCGTACTTCTGCTTCAGCCAGGGCCAGAATGACTGGTGGGCGTCCTGGGACAGCAGGATGGGCTTGCCCTTGAGGTCGTCCAGGCTGTCGTTGCCAACACCAGGGTGGCTCATGATGATCTGCGGGTCCTTCTGGTAGAAGGCCGCCAGGGCCTCCAGCGGCAGGCCCTCCTCAAGGGCGGTGAGGATCTGGCCACTGGAGTGGAGCATCACGAAATCGGCACGCCCGCCCAGCAGCAACTGGATGTTGTTCACCTGCGGACCGCCGGGCTCCATGTCCACATCCAGGCCGTAGTCCTCATAGGTCCCCTGGGAATCGGCGTGATACCAGCCACCATGTTCCGCCTGCGGAAACCAGTTGGTGCGGAATGTCACCTTCTCAAGCTCCGCCGACCAGGCCGCCGCCGATGACAGTGTCAGACCTGCCGCCAGGGCCAGCCCCGAAAGCCAGCCAGGACGAACCACCCGGGTCACGTCAGAAATTGTCTTGCTCGTCATACCACTCTCTCCTCGCACAAGGTCACAAGGACACGTCGGCCTGTTAAGCCCGTGCCCTGTTTTTGAGTTCCCTATTCTTTTTGTTGGAGGGAGGTTTTTTCTGGCATTGGCAGGGATCAGGACGTTGGCAGTAGCGGTCGCACCGGTGTCGCCAACAGGGTTTCATCACAGTTGTTACCAGGCCCCTGGCGGTCCACCACCAGGTAGTCGGCGTTCGCTTTCAGCGGTAGTAACGGCGCGTGCCAGGTGCCGGCCCGGTAGCTCAGGCCCTGGTTGCCCCGGGCCAGGAACACCCGGATGGCGGATTCGTCGAACTCCCCCGGAGGGGCCACCACTGCCAGGAAGGGCTGGTTGTTGATGGGCACGAACGCCTGGCTGCCCAGGGGGTGGCGCTCCATCAGGGTGATGTCGAGGGGGTCCAGGGGGTGGCCCCGGAAGATGGACAGGATGGCCCGGGGATCATCGCCCAGCAGCTCCACACCGGCCAGGGCGTGGAACCGTTCGGTGCGGCCCTGGTTAATGGGGAAGGAGTCGACGCCATCGGTATCGATCACCTCACCAAAACGGGCGAAAGCCTCCCGGGTCAGGGGCTCCGCGACGATCTCCCGGGGCCTGGTCATGACACCGGCTTCCCGAACAGGCGAACCCGGCTGACACCGCCATCCGGAATCATGTTGAAGCGGATATGGGTGATCGGCCCCAGGTCGTTCAGCTTGCTGAATTGGTGGATGCTGTCGGCGGTCAGGGGCTGCTCGTCCATCAGCGTGTGCCAGAACATGCTCTGGGTGATCAGGGACCGGGGCGTCGCCGCGCCCTCCTGGACACAGGCGGCCTGGATCGAGCAGCCAGCCGGGAAATTACCCCTGAAGTGGGCGGTGTCCACTTCCACATGCTCGGCAATGCCCTTGTGGCCCAGGGCCAGGATGCACCAGTCGTTACCCGGTTCGCGGCGGCGGCGGGTCTCCCAGCCATCGCCCATATTGATGCCCCGGCCCGGACGCAGCAGCTTGCGGGGCTCGCCGTAGTGGGCGTCGCTCCAGGCCTGGTCCACCTGATCACCGCCATGTTCCAGGGCAAGCAGGTTGACGGATTCACTGGCTGCCAGGGTGGACCAGTCACAGAACGGCTTGCCGTAGACCCGCAGCCGGGCCAGGCCGCCATCCGGATAGATCTGCACCCGCACATGGGTGAAGGGCTGGTCAGAGGTAATCCCGCAGAAGCGGTGGTCGTTGCCCCTGAGTTCCGTCGCCGGCACCAGGGGCTGCCAGTCGCTGTTTTCGTCCGGCTCGCCCGCCGGGCTGAAGCAGGCCTCCAGGGACGCCGCCGGGGGAAAGTTGCCGGTGAAGAAGCTGGTGTCGAAATCCACCCCCATCAGCACACCGGGGATCGCCAGGCGCACGATGCACCAGTCATGGCCGGTGGTGCGTCGACGGCGGGTTTCCCAGCCGTCCATCCACTTGCCGTGGTCGTCGTAACGGTCCGGGTAGAACACCGGCTGCTCCGGGTTCAGCATGCGGTCCCGGGGGCCGAAGAACTCATCGGTCACCCGGACCACTTCCGCCCCCAGGCTGCCATCCGCCAGGTTCAGGCCCTGGCGGGTAAAGTCGGGCCCCTCAACAAGGGGGGCCACTACTGCATCAGTCATTCGTTGTCTCCGGGGTGATAGGGGTGCACCTGTTTCCAGTGGCGGGCGATATCGATTCGCCGGCACACCCACACCTGCTCATGCTGTTGAATATGGTCGAGAAAGCGCTGCAGTGCCCGGAAGCGTCCGGGACGGCCGATAACGCGGCAGTGAAGACCCACTGACATCATCTTGGGAGCCTCCGCTCCTTCCTCGTAAAGCACATCAAAACTGTCCTTCAGGTACTGGAAGAACTGCTCGCCGGAGTTGAACCCCTGGGGCGAGCAGAAACGCATGTCATTGGCTTCCAGGGTATAGGGCACGACGAGATGCGGTTCCTCGGCGCCGTCGCGGGTAGTCACCGTGGTCCAGAACGGCAGGTCGTCGCCGTAGTAGTCACTGTCGTATTCGAAGCCGCCCTGCTCCACCACCAATCGACGGGTGTTGGGGCTATCGCGACCGGTGTACCAGCCCAGGGGTGGCGCGCCGGTGAGCTGGGTGTGCTGTTCAATGGCCAGCTCCATGTAGCGGCGCTCTTCCGACTCGCTCATGTCCTGATAGTGGATCCAGCGCATACCGTGGCAGGCAATCTCGTGACCATCGTCGATAAAGGCCTTCACCGCCTCCGGGTTGCGGGCCATGGCCATGGTGACGCCAAAGATGGTGAGCGGCAGCTTCCGCTTGCGGAATTCCTTCAGGATGCGCCAGACCCCGGCCCGGGAGCCGTACTCGTACAGCGACTCCATGCTCATGTGCCGGTCGCGGTAGGCCTCGGCACCGATGATGTCGGAGAGAAAGGTCTCGGAGTGCTCGTCACCATGCAGCACACAGTTCTCGCCGCCCTCCTCGTAGTTCAGTACAAACTGGACGGCGACGCGGGCGTTACCGGGCCACTGGGCGTGGGGCGGGTGTTCGCCGTAACCCCGCATGTCCCGGGGGTAGGAGTCGTGTTCGTTCATTTCGGTTTCTCGAGGCCACACCCCCGCAGGATCACATCGGTGAGAAAATCGGCGGCGTGGTCAAAGTCGCGCTGCTCGTACTCCGCCTTGTTCTCCACCATCAGGATCTGCACCTGGAAGTCGGCATAATGTTGTGTGGATGACCAGATCAGGAAGATCAGTTGCACCGGGTCCACCTCCGCCATGCGACCGTCGTCGATCCAGTGCTGGATCACTTCGGCCCGGCCCCGGACCCATTCCCGCATGTTGGTACGCAGGTGGTCCATCAGGAACGGCGCGCCCTGGATAATCTCCATGGCGAACAGCCGCGAGGCCAGCGGATAGCGGCGGGACATCTCCACCTTGGTGCGAATGAAACTGGACAGCGCCTCCGCCGGATCGTCCTCCGGCCTGATGTCCGAGAACACCTTGTTCCAGCGCCCGAGGATGTCATCGAACATGGCGCTGTACATGCGCTTCTTGTTGCTGAAGTAGTAAAGCACGTTGGACTTCGGCAACCCCGCCCGCTCGGCGATGTTCTGGATGGTGGCGCCCTTGTAGCCATGCTGGGCGAACTCCTCCTCTGCCGCCTGCAGGATCTTTTCCCGGTTCCGTTCCCTAATGCGCCCTGGCCGGTACCTGCGGCCATTACCGGCTTTCAGATCCTTGCCGTTCACCGGCGCCTCTGCAACTGGGTTGTTGGTCATTCGCATCTCACTTGTTATCCATGTGTTCAGGAGTCCGACAGAGCTATTCTGCCGGACTCCCGTGACGGATCAAAAGTGGAATTTCACCAGGGCACTGACAGAGCTCTGGGTGTCGATCAGGGTGTCATCCAGACCGTACTTGTTGTTCCAGTACTGGTATTCCACACCGGCATACAGAACGCCCGGCTCACCCCAGAAGTTGCTCACGTCGAGCTTGATCTGCGGGGTGAACTGGAACTCGGACTCGTGGTCGCTGGCCGACGTGGACCAGTCGATGTAGCCATCCACCAGGAACAGGGCCGGGCCGACATTGAAAGGCACACCCCAGGTCACTGTTGTCTGCCAGTCATCGCTGATCTCGCTGTTGTTCACATAGTAGAACGCGGTATTGAAGTAGTTGAAGCCGGGCACGTCCCAGGCCAGCCCGAAACCGGTCATATAGTTGTTGACCTCAGTGCCACCACCGAATTCGTACTGACCCGCCAGCATAACGTCCTTGACCGGGCCAAAGGACAGGTCCTGTCCCGTCAGCCAGCTACCACTGAGGGTAGGTGCGAATTCACCATAGACTTCATCCGTGCCTTCCAGGTCGCCGTGGGGCTGGTCACGATCAATAAAGAAGAAGGTGCCGCCCCAGTCATGGGCCGTCACATTCTCGAAGGTGAAATAAGTGGCTTCATACTCCATACCGCCATCACCGCCGGCGTCGAATTCGACACCCTGGTACTGATTGCTGTGGAGGATGGAGATGCTGGACCCGCCGAAGAACTTCTCGGCATGGGCCGCGGGTGCAAAGGAAGCGGCCGTCACACAGCCGGCGATCAGTGTCTTACGAAATGCATTCATGGTAATACCTCTGTGGTTACAGTCTCTCGGATTACTTTCTTTTTTGAGCATTGTTGGCGCACGGTGGATCGTTATTTTTGGAAGCTTCTTGCTCGGCTCCTAACGGCCAGGCCGATACGGCTGGCCAAGGGAAAGCGGTGTATTCAATCGGGTCCGGGCCGGGTTCCAGGACAGCAGGATCAGCATCAGGATGGTGACCACGTAGGGCAGCATCGCCAGCAGCTCGGTGGAACTCTTCCAGCCCAGCCCCTGGAGCACCAGGTGCAGGATGCTGGCGGCGCCAAACAGGTAGGCACCCAGCAGCACCCGCTCCGGGCGCCAGGTGGCGAACACCACCAGGGCCAGGGCAATCCAGCCACGACCAGCGGTCATGTTTTCGGTCCACAGCGGGGTATAGGCCAGGGACAGGTAAGCACCGGCAAGACCGGCCATGCCGCCGCCGAAGGCCACCGCCAGGTAGCGCACGGTCAGCACCCTCAGGCCATTGGCGTTGGCCGCATCCGGGTCCTCACCCACGGCCCGCAGCAGCAGGCCGCCGCGGGTGTGGCGCAGGAACAGCCACACGGCAGCGAAGGCAGCCAGCGACAGATAGACCAGCGGATCCTGGTTGAACAGCACGCGCCCAATCACCGGAATGTCACTAAGCAGCGGGATCGCCACACGGCTGAAACCATCAATGGATTCGCCTACGAAACCGGCACCCACAAAGGCACTCAGCCCGGTACCGAAGATGGTCAGCGCCAGCCCGGCGGCATACTGGTTCGCCGCCAGGGTGACCGCCATGAAGGCAAACAGCAGCGACATGGCAATGCCGGCCAGGATGGCGGCAACCACACCCACAAACAGGCTGCCGCTGGTCAGGGTGGCCACAAAGCCGGCCACGGCGCCCATCAGCATCATGCCCTCCTGCCCCAGGTTAAGGACGCCGGAGCGCTCGCAGATCAGCTCGCCCAGGGCCACCAGCAGCAGTGGAGTGCCGGCCACCACGGTGGCGGCCAGTACATTGGTCAGCAGTTCCATGTCAGGCCTCCTGGGTGGCAGCGCTGGCTGCAACGGGGATGGATTGGCGTACCGGCTGCTTCAGGCGGAGGCGGTAGTGGATAAAGGCATCGCAGGTCAGCAGGTAGAACAGCAGCAGCCCCTGGAACAGCCCGGTGGTGGCCTTGGGCATGTTCATGGCAATCTGCAGCATTTCACCGCCGATAAAGGTCAGCGCCAGCAGGGCACTGGCGGCGATGATGCCCAGGGCGTGCATGCGCCCCAGGAACACCACGATGATGGCGGTATAGCCATAACCCGGGGACACCTGAGGCACCAGTTGACCGATGGGGCCAGTCACTTCCGAGGCTCCGGCCAGGCCGGCGGTGGCACCACCCACCAGGAAGGCGAACCAGGTCAGGCGCCGGGCGCCGAAGCCGGCAAAGGCGGCCGCGCGCGGGTCCTGCCCCACCACATTAAGCTGGAAACCGATAAAGCTGCGGGCAAACAGCACCCACACGGCCACGGCCGCAAGCAGCCCGAAGGCCAGCCCCAGGTGCAGACGGGTACCGGAAATCAGGTCCGGCAACAGGGCGGACTCCGCAAACATCACCGACTGGGGAAAGCCAAAGCCGTACGGGTCCTTCAGGGGACCATGAACCGCGAACAGCAGCAGGTTCAGGGCGATGTAGTTGAGCATGATGGTGGTGAGGATTTCATTGCAGTTCAGGTGGGTCTTCAGACCGGCGGCAATGGCCGCCCACAGCATGCCCGCGATGACACCCGCCACCAGCACCAGTGGCATCACCCAGAAACCGGAGACATCCGCCAGTTGCACGGCCACCACACTGGCGCCCAGGGCCCCCATCAGGAAGTGACCCTCAGCACCGATGTTCCATAACTTGGCCCGGTAACAGACCGTCAGGCCGGCGGCGCATAACAGCAGTGGCGCCATCTTCAGCCCCAGTTCCGCCAGGCCGATCAGGTCACTGACCGGGGTGATGAAGAAGAAGGTCAGGCCTTCCACCGGGTCTTTGCCCATGGCCAGGAACAGCACAAAGCCGGTGATCACGGTCAGCACCAGGGCCAGCACCGGTGAGGTCCAGCGCATCAGGGCCGAGTCTACGGGGCGGCGTTCAAGCAGCAGCATGGACCGCCTCCCCCTCACCAAAGCCGCCGGCCATCCATTCGCCCAGTTGCTCGATGGTCAGGTCCGCCGTTGGTGCCAGGGGCGACAGGCGACCGTTGCAGATGGCCCCGATACGGCCACAGAGCTGGAACAGCTCGTCCAGGTCCTCGGAGATGAGCAGGATCGAGGCGCCCTCATCGCGCAGGCGTACCAGCGCTTCGTGGATCGCCACCGCCGAGCCCACATCCACGCCCCAGGTGGGGTGGGACGCCACCAGCAGCTTCGGGTTCTGGAGGGCTTCACGGCCAATAATGTACTTCTGCAGGTTGCCACCGGAGAGACTGGCGGCGGTGCTGTCCTCACCAGTGCAACGCACGCCGAAGCGGCGGATCACCTCCCGGGAGAACTCGCGAACCTTGCCGAAGCGGATCATGCCCCGCTCCACCAGCCCCTGACTGGAGGCGGTCAGCAGGGCATTCTCCGCCAGGGTCATGCCCGGCACCGCACCACGGCCCAGGCGCTCCTCCGGCACGATGGCAACGCCAAGCCTGCGGCGTTGATCCGGGTTCAGGGCGCCAATGCCCACCCCGCCGAACGACAGGCTGTCCCGTGCCGAACGGATCTCTCCGGACAGCGCCTTGAGCAGTTCGTCCTGGCCGTTGCCGGCCACACCGGCGATGCCGACAATCTCGCCCTGATGCAGGTCGAGGTTGATGTGTTTCAGGCTGGTGCCGAACGGGTCGCCGCTCTGCCAGCTCAGGTCACGCACCTCAAGCAGCACGTCGCCGGCGTCCGCGGCCGCCACCCGGGTGGAAATCGGGGTATCGTCACCCACCATCAGGCGCGCAATCTCGGCGGCGGACACCTCCGCCGGGCGGCAATCGCCACTGACCCGGCCCTGGCGCAGCACGGTCGCGTTATGGCAGAGCGCCCGCACCTCCTCCAGCTTGTGACTGATAAAGAGGATGCTGCAGCCTTCCTTCGCCAGTTGCCGGAGGGTCGTGAACAGGTCCGCCACCTCCTGTGGGGTCAGCACCGAGGTGGGTTCGTCCAGGATCAGCAGTGTGCTCTCCTGGATCAGGCAGCGCACAATCTCCACCCGCTGGCGCTCACCCACGGACAGGGTGCTGACAAAGCGCCGGGGGTCCAGGGTCATGCCGTAGCGCTCGGACACCTCACGGATGCGGCGATCCAGTTCGCCACGGTTGCGGGCCTCTTCCGACGGCAGGCCCAGGGCAATGTTCTCGGCCACGGTGAGGGTCTCGAACAGGGAAAAGTGCTGGAACACCATGCCAATGCCCATCTCCCGGGCCTGGGCCGGGCTGGTGACCCGCACCGGGTGGCCATTCCAGGTCATGGTTCCCGCATCCGGTTGCACCACGCCGTAGATCACCTTCATCAGGGTGCTCTTACCAGCACCGTTCTCGCCCAGCAGCGCATGGATCTCCCCGGCTTCCACCGTGAGATCGATACCATCGTTGGCCCGGCAGCCCGGGTATTCCTTGACGATGTTTTCCAGTTTCAGGCGCAGCGCCGCACTCATACACAGCCTCTTCTTGTTCCACATTCCGGCCTGGCCAATTTCATAAACTGACCAACCAATCAACATTTCCAGGCTGAGCAATATGCTTGCCAATCGTTAATAAAAACTGAAAAAACCGGAAATGAACCAATTGGTCAGATTTTTGCAGAATCGGGCGTAGAAGCTGCGAAAAGCCTGTCTATAGTGAAAGGCAGTAGCCCGCGAAATACCGCAAATAGCCCATAAGCGGAGAGAGTCGTGATTGAATTCCTTCTGAACGGTCAAATGGAAAAAGTTGACCAGGTCGACCCAAATTTGAGCATCCTGGAGTGGTTACGCACCAAAATGCGACTCACCGGCACCAAGGAGGGCTGCGCCTCCGGTGACTGTGGTGCCTGCACGGTCATCACAGGAACACCTGACCAGGATGGCAGCATCCGGTACGAGGCCATCAACAGCTGCATCAGCCTGCTGGGCAGCCTGCACGGCAAGGAGCTGATCACCGTGGACGCCTTCCAGCAGGAGCCGGGGCACCCGGTACAGCGCAGCATGATGGAGAAGCACGGCTCCCAGTGCGGCTTCTGCACACCGGGTATCGTGATGTCGCTGATTGCCCTGCACGCCCATAAGGAAGGCACTGACCCGAACGACCACCGCTTGCTGGAAGCCCTGTCCGGCAACCTGTGCCGCTGCACCGGCTACCGCCCGATCATCGACGCCGGTCGCCAGGCCCTGGTGCAGGAGTGGACACCGGAGCCATCCCACCCCGCCGCCAGCCTGTGTGGCACCGGCGCAAACCCCGGACTGACGGGCATCCCGGGAGGCAGCGTCTCGTCCGGCACCGCGGACGGCCTTCGCTACGATGCCCCCGCCACCCTGGCCGAGCTGCGGGACCTGCGCCGTACCTTCCCCGAGTCCCGCCTGGTGGCCGGCAGCACCGACCTGGCCCTGGAGATCACCCAGCAACTGAAGACTCTGCCGCACCTGATCAGCGTGGAACGGGTCGGGGAACTGAAAGGATGCGAGCAGCAAGGGGACGAACTGGTCATCGGCGCCGCAGCCACCTACCAGCAGTTCCGTGGGCCGCTATCAGCGCTGTGGCCGGCCTTCGACGCCATGGTGGAGCGCCTGGGTTCCCTGCAGATCCGCAACCGGGGCACTCTGGGGGGCAATATCGCCAACGCCTCTCCCATCGGCGACATGCCCCCGCCCCTGATTGCCCTGGGCGCCACCCTGGTGCTGGACGGCCCGGACGGCGAGCGCCGCCTGCCCCTGGAGGATTTCTTCCACGGCTACAAGCAGACCGACCTGAAAGCGGGCGAATTCGTACATTCGGTGCGGGTACCCGTGCCTGCGGCCAACGAACACCTTTATATCTACAAGATCTCCAAGCGGCTGGACGACGACATTTCCGCCGTGCTGGGCGCCTTCCGCCTGACCGTGGACAATGGCGTGGTGGCGGACTGCCGGCTGGCCTTCGGCGGCATGGCCGCCACCCCGGCCCGGGCCCTGAAGGCCGAAGCCGCCCTGAAAGGCCAGCCCTGGAACGAGGCCAGCGTGGCCGCCGCGATTACCGCCCTGGCCGGTGATTTCACTCCCATGAGCGACGTCCGCGCCTCCGCCGCCTACCGCCAGCAGGTCGCCGGCAACCTGCTGCGCCGGGCACTGCTGGCCTCAGACGCCAACACCAGCGAATCCCTGATGGTGACCGACTATGCGTAAACTGCCCCTGAACACCCCGACGCCGGCCCACAGCGCACGCGGACTGGCCGGCCACAGTGCGCACCACGACAGTGCCTGGAAGCACGTCAGCGGCCAGGCCCGTTATATCGACGACCTGCCTACCCCCGAACGATTGCTCCACGCTGCCGTGGGCCACAGCGAGCAGGCCCACGCCCGCATCCTGTCCATGGACCTGGAGGCCGTGCGGGCCTGTCCCGGCGTGGTGGCCGTGATCACCGCGAAGGAAGTACCCGGCCACCTGGACATCGGCCCGGTATTCCCCGGCGACCCGGTGCTGGCGGACGACATCGTGGAACACATCGGCCAGCCCATCTTCGCCGTGGCCGCCACCAGCCACGAGGCCGCCCGCAAGGCAGCGCGGCTGGCGAAGGTGGAGTACGAACCGCTGGATGCCGTGGTCACCGTGGAGCAAGCCCTGGAGAAACAGCTCTTTGTGCGCCCCAGCCACACCCAGCAACGGGGCGAGCCGGACAAGGCCCTGGCGGAAGCCCCCAACCGCCTGAAGGGCGAGCAGCACGTGGGTGGCCAGGAACACTTCTACCTGGAAGGCCAGGCCTGCCTGGTGGAACCCACCGAGGACGGTGGCATGTTCGTGCACACCTCCAGCCAGCACCCCTCGGAGGTGCAGAAGCTGGTGGCGGAAGTGCTGGGCCTGCCCATCCACGAAGTGCAGGCGGAGGTTCGCCGCATGGGCGGTGGCTTCGGCGGCAAGGAAACCCAGGCAGCGCCCCTGGCCTGTGTCGCCGCTCTGCTGGCCCACACCACCCGGCGACCGGTGCGGTACCGGCTGTCCCGTGCGGACGACATGGTGCAGACCGGCAAGCGCCACGACTTCTACAACACCTACGACATCGGCTTTGATGACGACGGCCTGATCCGGGGTGCCGACATCATGGTGGCCGGGCGCTGCGGCTATTCCCCGGACCTGTCCGACGCCATTGTCGACCGCGCCATGTTCCACGCCGACAACGCCTACTACCTGGACCAGGCCCGGGTGGTGGGCCACCGCTGCAAGACCCATACGGTGTCCAACACCGCCTTCCGGGGCTTTGGCGGGCCCCAGGGGATGATGATCATCGAGCAGGCCATGGACGACATCGCCCGCCACCTGGGCCGGGACCCGCTGGATATCCGCAAGCTCAACCTGTACCGGCCCGGACGGGACACTACCCACTACGGCCAGACCGTGGAGCAGCATGTACTGGCGGAACTGATGGAGACCTTGGAGACGAGTTCCGAGTACCGCCAGCGCCGGGCGGAGATCACCGCCTACAACCGCACCAACCCGGTCCTGAAACGGGGCCTGGCCCTGACGCCGGTGAAATTCGGCATCTCCTTCACCGCCAAGCACCTGAACCAGGCCGGCGCGCTGGTGCACATCTACACCGACGGCAGCATCGTGGTGAACCACGGTGGCACCGAAATGGGCCAGGGCCTGTATATCAAGATTGCACAGGTGGTGGCCTCCGCCTTCCAGGTGGACCTGGAACGGGTGAAAGTCTCCGCCACCCGCACCGACAAGGTGTCCAACACCTCGCCCACCGCCGCTTCATCCGGCTCCGACCTGAACGGCATGGCGGCACTGGATGCCTGCGAGAAGATCCTGGAGGGGCTGGTGGACTTCGCCTCGAAACACTGGGCGACACCAGCGGAGGAAATCACCTTCTCCGACAACCAGGTGATGATCGGCGGCCTCGCGGTACCCTGGGAGACCTTTATCCAGACCGCCTACATGAACCGCATCCCCCTGTGGTCATCCGGCTTCTACGCCACCCCCAAGATCCACTATGACCCGGAAACCGGCACCGGCCGGCCGTTCCTCTACTACGCCAATGGCGCCGCCTGCTCCGAAGTGGTGGTGGACACCCTCACCGGCGAGTACCGCGTGCTGCGCACCGATATCCTCCACGACGTCGGCCGCTCCCTGAACCCGGAGATCGACATCGGCCAGATCGAGGGCGGCTTCGTGCAGGGCATGGGCTGGCTGACCACCGAGGAGTTGGTTTACAGCGACGAGGGCCGGCTGCTGACCACCGGCCCCGCCACCTACAAGATCCCGGCCGTGTCCGACTGCCCGCCGGACCTGCGGGTGGCGCTGCTGCCCCAGAGCCCGAACCGGGAAGCCACCGTATTCCACTCCAAGGCCGTGGGCGAACCACCGCTGATGCTGGGCATCGCCGTATGGAGCGCCCTGCGGGATGCCGTGGCCAGTCTCACCGATTACCGCTTCAGCCCGCCCCTGGACACTCCGGCCACACCGGAACGGGTGCTGGGCGCCGTCACCGCCAGCCAGCAGTGGCTGGCCCAACAGAAGGAGACCGCGTGATGGAAAAGCGACTGAACTGGTACCAGGCCGTGGCCCACTGCGAGGACCGGGGCGAACCCTACGTGCTGGTGACCGTGCTGGGCGTCACCGGCTCGGTACCCCGGGAGCCCGCCAGCAAGATGGTGGTCACCGGCGAACACAGCTACGACACCATCGGCGGCGGCCACCTGGAATACCGCATCTGCCAGCAGGCCCGGGAGCGGCTGGCAAAACAGGACTACACCAGCGAGCTGGCCCACTTCCCTTTGGGCGCCAGCCTGGGCCAGTGCTGCGGCGGCAGTGTCTCGGTACTGATCGAAGCGCACCCGGGCTGCGAACAGGAACTGGTGATCTTCGGGGCCGGCCATGTGGCCCGGGCCCTGGTCACCATCCTCGGGGACCTGCCCTGGCGCGTCACCTGGGTGGACGAGCGGGCTGACCAGTTCCCCGCCGGGGTGCCCGCCAATGTGCGCATCCACCACACCGACGATCCCGTCGGCGACGCCCCCGCCCTGTGCACCGGCAAACAGGTGCTGATCCTCACCCACAACCACCAACTGGATTTCGACCTGTGCCGCACCCTGCTGACGACGGCAGACTGCGCGGGCATCGGCCTGATCGGCTCCGACACCAAGGCGGAACGCTTCCGCCAGCGGCTGGAGCACCGGGGCTTCAGCGGCGAGCAGATCGCCACCATCCGCTGTCCGGTAGGCCGCTCCGACATTCCCGGCAAGCGCCCCATGGAGGTCGCCGTGTCCATCAGCGCCGAACTGCTGAGCCTGACCGCCAGCGCGGACCAGCCCGCCACCCGCCGTGGCCTGCCCTGGAAGGAACTGAAAGGCCTGATCCAGAACACCGACCCCGATCAGCAATCTGAGCCATCCAAAAAGAGAAGTCCAAATGAGTCTTGAAGAACTGAACACCCTGCCCCGTGACCAGGCCGAAGCCCGCTTCCGGGACTGCTGCGCGGCAAGGCCCTGGGTACAGGGCATGGTGGACAACCGCCCCTACGCCAGCCGTGAAGCCATGATGGAACAGAGCCAGCGCCTGTGGCCCACACTCACCGAAAGTGACTGGCTGCAGGCCTTCGAGGCCCACCCGAAAATCGGGGATGTGGACAGCCTGCGCCGCAAATACGCCAGCACCAAGGCCCTGGCCAGCGGCGAACAGGCCGGCGCCCGCCAGGCCCCGGAGGCGGTGCTGCGACGCCTGAAGGCGGACAACGACGCCTACCAGCAGAAGTTTGGCTTTATCTTCATCGTCTGCGCCACCGGCAAGTCCGCCGAGGAGATGCTCGAGCTGCTGGAAGCCCGCCTGCCCAATACCCGCGAGCAGGAAATCGCAAACGCCGCCCGGGAACAGGCCAAGATCACCGAGATACGACTGGAGAAACTGGCATGACCACAAAGAGCCCCATCACCACCCACATCCTGGACCTGGGCGGTGGTCGCCCCGCCGCCGGCGTGGCGGTATCCCTCTACAACGTGCTGCGCGGCAGGGAGACCCTGATCGCAGAAGGCATCACCGACGACGACGGTCGCATCATGGACTGGTTCGACACCGCCATCGAGAAAGGCCATTACCGGCTCACCTTCGAGACCGGCGCCTGGTACCAGCAGCGCGGGCTGGACACCTTCTTCCCGCAGGTAAGCCTGGATTTCCAGGTGTCCGACACCAACGCCCACTACCACGTTCCGCTGCTGCTCAACCAGTGGGGCTACTCAACCTACCGGGGGAGCTGATGACCGACACCAACACCCGCCTGCCCGAAGGCTGTGAGGCTCATCGGGGTGCCCTGCTCCACTTCCTGGACGACCCGGGCAACGCCCCCGATCCCGTCGATGGCAGCCTGGAATACGTCGAAGACGGTCTGCTGGTGGTCCACAACGGCAAGGTGGTCACTACCGGCCATGCGACCGATGTGTTGCCCCGACTGCCGGCCGGCACCCCGGTCACCCACTGGGACCAGCGCCTTCTGGTACCCGGCTTTATCGACACCCACGTGCACATGCCGCAACTGGGCGTCATGGCCAGCTACGGCACACAACTGCTGGACTGGCTGGAGACCTACACCTTCCCCCACGAGGCCCGCTTCAGCGATGGCGACTGGGCCCGGGCCGAGGCACAACGGTTCACCGACCTGCTGCTGGCCCACGGCACCACCTCCGGGCTGGTGTTCTGTACTTCCCACCCCGCCTCGGTGGACGCCCTGTTCGAGGCCGCCGAAAGCCGGGGCATGGGCCTGACCGCCGGCAAGGTGATGATGGACCGCCACGCCCCGGACAACCTCACCGACACCGCCCAGGGCAGCTACGACGACAGCCTGGCCCTGTTACAGAAGTGGCACGGCCGTGGCCGCCAGCGCTACGCGATCACCCCGCGCTTCGCGGCGACCTCCACCCCCGAGCAACTGACCCTGGCGGGCAAGCTGGCCACCGAACATCCGGACGTGATGGTGCAGACCCACTGGGCCGAGAACACCGGCGAGATCCAGTGGATCAGCGAACTCTTCCCGGACCGCCATAGCTACCTGGACGTTTACGACCACTATGGCCTGCTAGGGGACCACACCGTGCTGGCCCACGGCATCCATATTGATGACCACGACCGCCAGCGCCTGGCAGAGACCGGCACCCGCATTGCCTTCTGCCCCACCTCCAACACCTTCCTGGGCAGCGGCCTGTTCGACTTCCGCAGTGCGCGGGAGGCCGACGTGACCGTGGGCCTGGCGTCGGATGTGGGCGGCGGCACCAGCCTGTCGATGCTGGCCACCATGGCCGAGGCCTACAAGGTCTGCCGCCTGCGGGGCCAGACCCTGACGCCCTGGCAGGCCTTCTACCTGGCCACCCTGGGTAATGCCCGGGTGCTGCACCAGGCGGAGCAGACCGGCAGCTTCCAGCCCGGTCGCCACGCCGATTTCGTGGTGCTTGACCAGGGCGCCACACCCGCCCTGGACATGAAGCAGGCCTATACCCACACCCTGGCCGAAACCCTGTTCAGCCTGATGATCCTGGGGGACGACCGGGCCATCGCCGCCACCGCCGTGGCCGGCGAGGTCCGTTACCGGCGACCGGGTGATGCCCCGCTCTCCACCGCGAGCGACACCCCAAAACCCACATCCCCCGCCCAAGGAGTCTGATTGATGGAAGCTTACCTCAGCGAGTGGCTAGCCCTGATGGTCCGCTGGTTTCATGTGATTGCCGGGGTCGCCTGGATCGGCGCCTCGTTCTACTTCATCTGGCTGGACAACCACCTGCGGGAACCACCGGAGTGGAAGAAACAGGAAGGCATCAAGGGGGATCTGTGGGCCATCCACGGCGGTGGCGTGTACGAGGTGGCCAAGTACAAACTGGGCCCGAAAAAGATGCCGAAGGAACTGCACTGGTTCAAGTGGGAGGCCTACTCCACCCTGCTCAGCGGCCTGGCGCTGCTGTTCGTGGTGTACTACATGGGCTCACCGGGCTACCTGATCGACCCGGCAAAAGCCGACATCAGCATGGGCGCCGGCATCGCCATCGGCCTGGGCACCCTGGCCGGGGTAACGGCGCTCTACGAAGCCCTGATCCGCAGCCCCCTGGCCGACAACGGCAAGGCCTTCGGCCTGGTGCTGTTCGCCATCCTGCTGGTCGTGAACTGGGGCCTGTTCCAGGTGTTCTCCGGCCGCGGCGCCTTTATCCACGTGGGGGCGGTGATCGGCACCATCATGGTGGGCAACGTGTTCCTGGGCATCGTGCCGTCCCAGTGGGCGCTGGTGAACGCCCTCAACGAGGGCAGGGAACCGGACGCCCGGGTAGCAAAGCTCGCCGAGCAGGCCAAGCTGCGCTCCACCCACAACAACTACCTGACCCTGCCGATCATCTTCATCATGATCAGCAACCACTACCCGATGCTGTACAGCCACGAATACGGCTGGGCCATCCTGGCGGCCATCGGCTTTATCACCGCCTTCACCCGCCACTACTTCAACCTGAAGCACCGGGACATCCACCGGCCATCGATCCTGCTGGCCTCGGCGATCATGACGGTGACGCTGATCTGGATAATCGCGCCCACACCCACCACCTCCGCCAGCACGGACAGCGCCGCCGTCAGCGACGAGACCGTAACGCAGATCGTGGAAACCCACTGCGTAGCCTGCCACGCCGAAACACCCACCCAACCCGGCTTCCAGTCCGCACCGGCAGGGATACGGCTAGATGACCTGTCACTGCTGGCCGACCATAATGGCAAGGTAAGGCAGGCGGCGGTGGATACGCATTACATGCCGTTGGGGAATAGTACCGGGATGACTGAGGAGGAGAGGGAGTTATTGGGGGCTTGGTTGAGTGAGCGGTGAGTTTGGGGGTGCCGGGCGGGTTAGCGAGTGTCTTGCCCGTCTGGTGGCTACAGCTTTGGCGCAATTTCGATTGCGTGCCACAGTCACTGGCTAGAAAGTTTATTGGACTACTCCAAGTTTCCTGGGATTAAAAAGAATGCATCCCTGAATCCTGAAATATTAAACGAAGAATTCGCATGGCCTGCAGGTTCTAGCTCGTCCCTATCCGTGTAGATGGTGAAATTTGGCACTTGTTTCTGTCCACCAAGGCTTGCATGACGAACGAAGTGCTCCAGATTTAAACGCGGAAACACATACATCGTATTCGGGTCACCACAAACGTAGATAAAGAACTCCACCTGTCTTTTCTCATAGAGTTCTGGTGTAACATCAAACCAATACTTATCACCATTTTTTCGAGATGCAGTGCGAACGTTGGTAGGGAAAGCATTCAAAAACCAGAGAGCCGGCCTGGCACTCATAATCGAGAGATTCTGATACACCTCTTTCAACCGAGCTCTGGCAGCATCTTGTAGGTCCATACTGAACTCTCCCAATTTCTAAAGCGGAGCGGCGGGCCGTTAGGGGCGCCCGCCTTCCGCGAATTGTTATTGGTCTTTACCACGGTTCTCCAAGAGCCGGTACCGAGTCCACATCTATTCCCTCATCACCAATTCCCGTTCGGTTAATCTCAATATCTTTCCGCTCACAAATTATCCTGAGTGCCTCAAAGAGAGATGGACTCATTCGATGACCAACTATGATCCGTCTTACGGTATTAGGTAGTTCAAAAAAATGCTCTCCGTGCAAGATCCGAAATTCTTTTTCATATGACCAATCGATATATTTTGAAGAAAATATGCGCCGCGCAGTTTCACGGGGTACATCACCATCCTGAAAATTCACATTGGCGAATACGCCCCCATACTCCATCTTCATCAAGCTTGGATGGTTGTCGGGAATATCGACCTCAATAGCTACACCGGAAAAACCGTCTGCATAGTGGGCCCAAAGCAAATGGCTGTCATAGGTGCTCGAAAGCGAACAGATACGGATCTTCTTTTTCTCCATTCGAATATCATCTAAACGCGCCGAACGATCTACTTCGTCGGTAGACCTATGGGAGTAAACGAATTGACCTTCCATTGGGTCATTGAGCGTTGTCCAATCTGCACAGTAAAGGCGGTCGTTAAACATGATGTCGAGGGTGAACTCAATCTGAGAGGGCCCTCTAAACTTATACAATCGCATGAATCGTCAACCTTTTCCTGAGGACCAATAAATGCTAAAACGAAGCGGCGCGTCTCACGCATCCGCCTTTCGTGACTAGTTATAAGTCATAGCCGCCGTTAAAAATGACACGAAAGCTCTCCAACTGGTGTTCTTTGATTTTCTGTTGCATCAAATTTTTTCCAACTATGTTTTTCATTCTTCTACAGATCGGCGAATACCTCTCGATCCAGTAATGGTGCTCCAGGTTTCTAAGCCAATTCGTATCTGTTTCTTCCGTGGGAAACCGTTCGAGCAACTTTAGATAGGTAAGTATAGAATGAGCGAGTATGGATATATTATGTAGTAACGAGAGCACCGCGCTGTTGAATCTTTCATTTGATTCCAGCTCTCCGTTCGAAACCGCATAAACTATGCTTCTTAATGGCAATCCACGGTATTCCTCACCGAAGCAATCGCTGTTGAACGGCGTTTTTAAATTGTTTTCTAGCTGTTGGTCCAGCCTGCCCAAAGCTTCTCGAATCACCATTAGCTTTTGTTGATATGTGTTGGACTTGAAGCTTTTGTATACAAGATAGCCTGCGAGCAAGGATGCCGCAGGCGCGAGAACGCCTCCGAAGTATGCTCCAAAACTGGCCCAATCCTGATTACTGGTGCTAAGGCTAACCTGACCACCATTCAGCATGATCAAGAAGTACACGCCCCCAACGACAACAAGCAGAGCTGTGAAGACCATTAAGCTAAATCGGAACTCTCGCAATTTACCTCCTTGATTTATACGCCGTTGTTCAGCGGCAGCCTTGGCAGAGCGAAGCGGCGACAAAGCTGTCCGGTGGAGGCCCGACAGGGCCGGAACGTACTGCAACTACTGGTTTATACGTCGTTGGATTCTGAACGCTCCAGGGCCGCAATAACTGCTCGTCCTCCGGTTAGTAGAGAGCCACTGGTTGCCTGATAAAGGACCGTCCGATCGAAAAAATGCTTTTCTACAAGATTCATATATTGACGCAGCAACGAGAGGGCGTTTTCAACATCATCCCCTGAAAAACCAGGCAATGGTTCTGGGCTGATCCTGAGCTCATGCGCGAGGTCAGCATGTGCAATCTTTTTGTGCCTTCTAGTCCGAAATGTCTCACAGGCTTGAGAGATTTCTTCAAACTTTGCTTTCAATTCCTGAATTAGCTCGTTATTTTCCGCCCCATTCACATAGCTGTGGATCTGTTTAAGGCTCAAATTTTCAAACCTACCTTGCCTGTCTGGGTCCGTGAGTTTGGAAAAAACTAGAGCAATATGGTCGAGCATCAACTGCTGTGTATAGAAGAAAAAAGTTGAGCCATTTCGGTTCAAGAGCGCCGTCTGCTCCGGAGTTCCAGCATAAACTTCTCGGTATAAGGACCAGACATAGTGAAGCTGTGTCACAACTTCAGATATCCGATCGACTATGTCTAGAGCTCGCTGATCATTCATAAATTCGTATAACGCCAACAGCACGCGCGGTTGCGGAATGAAGGCGAAGCCGCAATGTAGCAGACGTCGCCGTGACTGTGATTGTTAGGTACGAATGCACGACTTATGCTGTTGGAACTGGAGCGTCTGGGAGTTCTTTCACGACGCGACATAAGCCTGGTATAGAAATTACAGCGGCCCACCATTTGTTACTCAGCTTTCCGAACAAAATAAGATCATGGTTTTCAGAATCTGCAAAGTAGCCGCTTTTCGGACCATCAGCATGGGCTATCTTATTCAAAGCTTCTCTCAGAGGAAGCGGTTGAAATCCGTCGATTGCACTTGGAGGCGGCGCGTAACTCTCGCAAAATTCAGCACACTTGTCTTCTTCAAAATTACGATTTAGGGCTCCAACTGATGTAGTGTTACTTGGAATATTACCCTGATCTTGCTCCGACCGAATCGCTAAGGCCAATATCCGTAGTATTTCCACACCCTCGACTGACGAGCTGTTTAGCGCCGCTTGCTTTGCAGATTCTGAATCATAACCCAAGCCCAAATGGGCTCTCCGGAATTTCGAACTTATCTGTTCGAGTTCGGTGGCACATTCATGAAAGGTTCTACGTTTCCACATTTTAAAATCCAAAAATTGTCTTCTTGAGGGACCAGTCATAGCAATACCTAACATTTATATATGAGTCACCAAGACCATTTATTCGGCGACTCATATTTTCTGAATATTTTCTTCATAAACTAGGCAGAAAAGTCCCTCCAGTCAATGGCTTCCCGTGATTCCTGTAAAAAAAAGCTCCCTGAAAAGTGATCACTATGACACCTATCACGAACTTTCCAACAATATACAATTAATTGATATAAATAGGTTTTCGGAACGTCCCGAACATTCTCCCCGGATCATGGTCGCGACGACCATCTTTCCAGTTCCGGCTAATTTATCGCTTACCGAAGTAACCGAGGCAGAACGATTTTACGCGCCGGATAAGGCGTAGAGACGCCGCTTGGAACCGGAAGCTATCCGTGGTGCCCGGTTGGGCGTCACCAGTGGTGGAGGTTTCTGGGAGGCATCCAGGAATTGCTTGGCTACCTGGGGCAATTCCGGTATTCAGGATAGGTGTTCGAACACAGTTGGAGATTCACATAGGATTCGCCATGGGCATTGATCAGCTACGGCAGGGGGAGATCGCTGGCCGGCCCAGGGACTGGAATGGCCAGCGTGACTATCACGCCGAAAAGCTTCAAGAAGGAAACCGGGACAGGAATTATTTTCTGTACGTTTCGCGTCCCTTTGGCCTTCGCCCCTCTGAAAGATCAATCGCTCTCAGTACCAGACTCCGGAACATATCTGTAATGCCCCGTTATGTCGTAGGCAAACAACATATCGTCGAGACGTGGCCCCAGACCTATGTTGTGAACAATCAGGGGATTTCCCGTGGTGTCTGAATACTGGTCCGTAACGATGCCAATGTGGGGCTGGTTTCCGGGCAGACTCCAGGTGACCATGTCGCCGGGCCGATAGTCAGCCGGGCTGTCGGATACCGCCAGGGACTGCCCCTTTCTGGAGAAGAACACCCTCAGGTTTGGCACACGACGATGGTCAATGTTTCTGTCGGTTCCGGTCATCCCCCAGATCCGGTTTGAAGGATAAGCGTCAAAGTTGCTCTCCATATCCTCATGAACCAGCCGCTGGAGATCCGTGCCGATAGCACGGTAAGACCGGATTACAACGTCAGTACAGACACCAATATGTGACGGCACATCGCCATTAGGGTAAGGAATGGAGAAGTAGGCGCCGTCATAAATCACCCTCTCGTTCGTTCGATCAATCGCTGCGCTGACCAGCTCACTTTCCACGCTGTCGCCGAAACACAGCGGCGATATAAGCAACGCGGTTGCTATCAGTAGTCTTTTCACAAAATGCCCTCCAGCAGTCCCCTGGCCTCCAGGGGCCGCATCAAGGTTGCCCTGAACATGGGCCATTGAGATTGCCCTTTCCTTCAACAGAACAGAAGAGCCCACCTGTGTCGATTTCGGGAAGCCTCATCCGACTACCCGGCAGGAGCAGACTAGTTCCGAAATGTCCTGGCGGACGCCGGTCGGTTTTCAACGGTCTGCTGACTAACCAACGAGATACCAGGGAGACTAGTATGTCCAATGACGAAACAGGTACCGTGCACTTGCACCGGGTACTGAGAGCCCCGACCGAGCGGGTTTATAAGGCGTTTACGGATCAAAGCGCCCTGGAGCGCTGGCTGCCGCCGTACGGGTTTACCGGAAAGATCCACGGCACGGTGGACGCCCGCACGGGTGGCGGTTACCGGATGTCGTTCACAAACTTCGGTACCGGAAGCCAGCATTCCTTCACCGTGGAGTATGTTGAGCTCGTGCCGAATCAACGTATTCGCCACAAGGACCGTTTCGACGACGCCAATCTGGCCGGTGAAATGATGGTTACGATTGATCTCGAAGCGGTGTCCTGTGGCACGGATATTCGTATCGTCCAGGAAGGGATTCCGGCCCTGATACCCGTGGAAATGTGCTACCTGGGCTGGCAGGAATCACTCGAGCAGTTGGCCAGGCTGGTTGAACCAGAGATTCCGGACAACGACTAGCGAAAAGGGAAATGCGGAGACACTGGGTAATCATCTCCCGCCGCACCCGCCGTTGGCCTTCCTGCCGAACTACCGAGGATTCCTCGGTAGTTGCACTCTCATTCAGCTCGTCGTCAGCATAGATATTCTTGAGGTGCAGGCCGATGTTGTCCGTGGACGTATCAAATACGTCAGCCAGTTGGCGCTGTGTCAGCCAGACCGTCTCCTGATCCATGTCCAGCCTCACCTCGACGGCCTGGTCGGCGTTTTCATAGATGATAATGGGGTTTTGACTTTCCGTAGTCATGAGACGTCCTCTTTCTTGGGGGCCGAGTCGGTCTTGGGGGCCGAGTCGGTAGCTGCTCCTTCAAACATTAGATCACCCTCTCGTCCGTTCGATCAATCGCTGCGCTGACCAGCTCACTTTCCACGCTGCCGCCAAAGCACAGCGGCGACATAAGCAACGCGGTTGCTATCAGTCGTCTTCTCACAGAATGCCCTCCAGCAGCCCCCTGGCCTCCAGGGCCGCATCAAGGTTGCCCTGAACATGGGCCATTGAGATAGCCCCTTCCTTCAGCAGGACAACCAGGCGCGTGATCTCTTCTGCTCTTCCTTCCGGGAGGGTCAACGCCTCCACATGCTTTCGAATCAATGCCGTGATGCCGGCCTTATGCTCCGCACAGGCCCGGTGGATCGGGTTGTCCCGATCGCCGAATTCCGCACTGGCATTGATGAAGAAGCAGCCATGGAAGGGTTCGATCTCCGGCACCCGGCTGTGGAACCAGTCGTCCAGGGCGCTGAACAGTTCCAGCAAAGCGGGTTTACCGACAGCAACCCGGTCCAGCCTCGACTCAAGCCAGGCCCGGTAACTGCCGTCGCGGTAGCGGACGGCCGCCTCCACCAGGTTCTCCTTCCCGGGGAAGTGGTGGTAAAGGGTTTTCTTGGCGATGCCGGATTCCGCCAGCACCAGGTTAATGCCCACGGCGTGGATGCCCCGTGTGTAGAACAGTGTAAAGGCCGTACTCACCAGCCGTTCCCGTTTATCCATGACTATCCCCGCATCGCACCAAGTTGTATGCATGTTGACATCAGTAGACAACCTTGTCTACTTTAAGGAGACCAATCTGTCTACTATGGAGTTTTCAAATGCAGCAACGCCTGACCTCTTCACGTTACCTCATCCCGTTGATAGCCGGCCTGGGGGCAATGCTGTGCATCACCGCCCTGAGTAGCCTGGGCACCGCCCTTCAATCGTCCGTCTGGTTAATGGCGCCCTTCGGCGCAACCATGGTGATCCTGTTCGGGTTGCCCGAGAGCCCGTTGGCGCAGCCCAGGAACATTATCGTGGGTCACCTGTTAACCACGGCCATTGGCTTGTCCGTGGCTGCCTTGCTGGGTGTTACACCCTGGTCGATGGGACTGGCCGTGGGACTGGCGGTCGGCCTGATGCTGCTGACCAACACCACCCACCCGCCAGCGGGTGCCAACCCTCTAGTGGTGATGCTGGCGGGAGAGCACTGGGATTTCCTGCTGATGCCGGCGGCAGCCGGGGCCGTGCTGATCGTGGCGTTCGGGGTGGTTTACCACCGACTGGTTTCCGGGCATCGCTATCCGATGCGTTGGTTGTAGGCGAGCCGGCGGTGGCCGGGTGGTTTTTCTTTTTGCCTTGAACATCGGGCGCTGGTTCAGAGGGAGTGAACGGCTGAGACCACAGTCACTTGTTATGGGATAAAACATCCTGCATGATTCAGAGAGACCTGTCTCCACGGAGTGTGAAATGACTGCGGTAGAGCTCGAAACCGTAAGAAATGCTGCCCTGACCCTCTCTGAGAAAGAGCGCGCGGCCCTGGCCAGAGATCTGGTGGCCAGTCTGGATGGTCCTGCAGACGACAGTGTTGCAGAGGCCTGGGACCGTGAGATCTGTCGTAGAATCCAAAAAATTGAGTCAGGGGAAGCAGAGTTGCTTGATCCCAGGGAAGTGCTGTCTCGAGCCAGATCTCGAATCGGAGGCTGATACCTTTGCGAGTAAGAGTCAGCAGGGAAGCTGCCACCGAATTCGAAGAAGCGGTTTTCTGGTATGAGCAGGAAGAGGTCGGGCTCGGAAGGCGCCTGACTGATGCTTTTGAACAAGCGATCAGACTGCTCGAAGAACCAAATCCCCCTCTAGTCCCAGTATCCTATAAAGCTGCAGAAGCCGGAGCCAGGCAGCTTAGCTTATACTTCATAGATTCCCTTTCTCGCTCATAACCATCGAAAAAGACCGGGTCATCATGGTCGTTGCTTTTGCCCACCACTCAAGAAAACCCGGCTACTGGCGACGTCGAGTTACCCCATAACACTGTTCAGTACAGAAAGTCGTAGGTACCACCACGATCATTAATTCCGGTACGGGGCCAAGGGCGTTGTTATGGCAGCAGAAAGTGAGTCTCAAGCCTGCATAGGTCCGGCACAACCGCTCTGCCTTCCAAGTAGACTCCTGGCCTCCAGGGAGGCATCAATGTTGCCCTGAACCCGGGCCATTGAGGTAGCCCCGTCCTTTCAGCCGACAAGAAGATCCCATCGGTGTCGATTTCGGGAAGCCTCATCCGACTACCGGCAGAAGCAGACAGGTTCCGGAACTTCCCGGCGGAAGCTGGCTAAATCCCAACTGTCTGCTGACTAACCAACGAGATACCAGGGAGACCAACATGTCCAATGAAGACACAGGCACGGTTCACTTGCACCGGGTTCTGAGAGCCCCGGCCGAGCGGGTTTACAAGGCGTTTACGGATCAAAGCGCCCTGGAACGCTGGCTTCCTCCGTACGGGTTCACCGGAAAGATCCATGACACGGTGGATGCCCGCACGGGTGGTGGTTACCGGATGTCATTCACGAACTTCGGTACCGGCAGCCAGCATTCCTTCACCGTGGAGTACGTTGAGCTGGTGCCGAACCAGCGTATTCGCCACAAGGACCGCTTTGATGACGCTAATCTGCCCGGAGAGATGACGGTTACGATTGATCTCGAAGCGGTGTCCTGTGGCACGGATATTCGTATTGTCCAGGAAGGGATTCCTGCGACCATTCCGGTGGAGATGTGCTACCTGGGCTGGCAGGAGTCGCTTGAGCAGCTTGCCAGACTCATTGAGCCGGAGATTCCGGACAACGGTTAGCGAAACGGGAAACGCGAGGAAAGCGGGGCCGACTCATTTCTCTGACCGGCCCCTTACAACAGATCAGGAGCCGGTGGGCACCTTGCTTCGACGTCCCACCGCGATTGCCAGCATGGGAAGCAGTACCATCAGCCAGCCCATGGCACCACTGCCGCCGCTTGAACTGGCCTGTTGGTCTTCCTCCACCTCAACCGAGGCTTCCAGCAGAACGATCTGCTCCTCCGCCATGGTCAGCAGTGCCTCAATATCATTCAGTCGCCTGTGCTGGTCGTGCAACAGGCCCTCGTCCAACTGGACTTTGATCAGCACATCGGATTCGGCCAGGGCACGGGCTACGTGAACGAGACGTTGTCGGGTATCGGCGCTGCCCAACGCCACCAGCCCGTCGACGGGGTCGGTTCCGGACCCGACGGCCACCCCACCCCCATCAGTTCCTGTGAACACCAGGGCATCACGCTGGACATGGGTGGAAGTCGTCTGGCAGTTACTGGAATCCTCCGTGGGCATTCCCTCCGGTATGGTGCCAACGATTGGTCTGGGCACCACGAGAGGGTCGGAGCAATCATAGTCCGGGGCAGTGCCGTCGCTCAGCACGGTATAGGGGTCAATGCTCACCTGGGTGATATAGAAGTCGTTGCGACCACCATTGGCTGACTGGTTGGCTTCCAGCCGCCAAGACTCACCAACGTCACCTTCCACATAGGCATTGGGGAAAGTCTGACGTACTGTCTCAGCCGCAACCGCTGAGGTATCGTACAGCCGGAGGCGGAGGTTGTTTTCCTTGAGCTTGAGTGGACCGGACGAGAAGCTCTCTCCGTTCACGCAGTCAAAGCCGACACAGACATTGCTCTGCACAATCGTGTCATCCGGTAAAAGCTGGTCGCCCGCTGAAGGCAGGGCCATCAGGGCGCCGAGTGCGAGACCGCCAAGTTGAAGCAATTTCATGAGCTGGATTCCTTCGCTGGGGTACCGGGATCAATCGATTTTGGCCGCAACGGCCTCAAGACGATCCACCAGGTCCGATAGGCGGGTCTCCAACTGAGAGACACGGGTGTCCAGGGCATCCACTTCCGTCGACACAGACGCAGTGGCCGTCGCCTTGAAGGCATTGAACTGTGCCAGCGTCACAGCGTCGCTATCGTCAACCGCATCAGCAACATGGGTCACCCTCCGCTCACTGCCAAGGTCACCAACTGACACCGCATCCTCAACCACCTGAGCCCCTGCGCCCAGGGCAACGTCACCCTCCGGGGAAATTACCAGGCTGTTCAGGTCGTACGTCGTGTTTTTGATGAAAAATGAAGCCGCCTGAGCGGACCCACCGTCGGTAACGCCAACTCGCCAGTCCTGATTCGGAAAACTGCCGCTGCTGCTGGTGTCCTCAAATACGATTTGCGGGGAAGCGGATTTAAGAACCAGGGTATCGAAATCGAAGACTTCATCTACGATACAATCCAGGCCGGCACACAGTGATCCCTGGACAATCACATCATCGACGAACACCTGATCGGCTGAGGCAATCACGGGCAAACACGCGATGATAGCTGAAGATAGCAGATGGCGAATTTTCATGAACTTTTCCTTTTCGAGTGTAGGTGCACGGCGCTGGAATCCCAACTCATAGCACCTACTGCATGGACGCGGTCAATATATGCACAGAGAGCACCATAATATGACATTAAGTTAACTAATTCTCCACGTTTCGATTGCCCCGACATTACAATCCTTGAGTCAAAACCCGGGTTGGGGCAGCTTATCCCCATTGGCAGCGCAGCTTTTTGCACATCGCACCTGCCCCGTATCGGATGTACGGACATGACCCGACTGCCCGACACCATCAAGGCACTCCCCCGAAAGGCCAGCCTTCCCATCATGCTGGGTGTGACACTGGTGCTGGTCTGGCTATGGGGCCACAACGCTGCCGATGGATTAATGTACAGACGCTCAGAGGTTCAGGCGGGGCAGTTCTGGCGACTGTTTACGGCGCATTGGGTACACCTGAGTACCACGCACCTCGTCCTGAACCTATTGTCGCTGGGGGTTGTCTGGTTGCTTTTCAGGAACGCGCTGGCGGGAGTCACCGGCTATCTGATCGTCGGTCTTGTTGCACCGGTACTGTCGCTTTGCCTTCTCGTTTTTCACCCAGGCATTGAATGGTATGTGGGATTCTCCGGCGTGCTCCACGGATTGCTAATCGCCGGCGCGCTACTGTCCTGGCGTGGGAGCCCGATGCTGTCGGCGCTTACCCTGCTGGTTGTGGTAGCCAAACTAACCATTGAGCTCCTCCAGGGAGCCAGTCCGGAACTCGAAGCGTTCATCCACAGCCCGGTTCTGGTATCAGCCCACGTCTACGGTGCCTTGCTCGGCGGCCTTTTCGTGATCAGCCGATGGGCGTTAGAGGCGAAATGGGTGTCGAATACCCCCAGAAGATGAGACTTGCGGCAAACCGGAAGGCACCTGATTCGCACTATCTGGGGGCCATTCCCGGTCCGGATTCACCGCGCGAACACCTCCTTGCCCAATAATACATCCACCCGATAAACCTGGGCCGGATACGCGAGTATGGCATTCATCCGCTCCACGTCCCGGAAGATGTCGCCCCCGCCGCCCTCCACATGGGCCTGTCGGCCGGACAGGTCCGGGAAGACCTCGAAAATTCCGAAGGTCGTTTGCGAGTAGCGCACGGCGTACCAGGGGCCGGTGGCGGGCTCGTCCTCCACGCAATGGAGAATGTCCTCCAGCATCCTGACAACCTCCGCCTCCATGCCGGGTAGGGCTTCGATGTGGATGTAGAAGGCTTTACGGCCTTCGTCACCCTGCTCCCCCAGAACCTGGACGCCCTGGTGGGGGCGTACCGGATGGACGGGCACCGGGTTGGGAAGCGGGCCCGGGTGGCCGGTGTGGCAAAACCTCTTTGAGTCTCGATTGTCGTTCATGGCTTACCTCCTTTGAGTGAGGTCTCCACTCTAGTATCCGGTCCTTGATGGAGGGTGCCTGAAGCTCGTTATGTTTTGCCTGATTATCCATTATCGCTTTACGCCATGGCTGGTTTGCGACCAGAATCAGGTATGACAACGCTTCTGCTCGATGCGGTTCACCGCTATACCCAAAGCCACGCCGACGCGACAGGTATCGCCGAGACACCTGTTCCGGGACTGCACCTGGTACAGGCCACCACGCCGACCGGGCTGGAGCATACGGTTGTGAAGCCGTTGGTGTGCCTGGTACTCCAGGGAGCCAAGCGAGTATCGATCGCCGGCCAGGATCACACGTATAAGTCCGATGATTCCATGATCGTCGCCACGAATGCGCCAACGGTGAGCCGAATCAGCGAAGCCTCCATTGCCAGGCCCTATCTCGCGGTTGCCCTGGAACTGGAACCGGCGGTCATCGCCGACCTGAATACGGCAATAGCCACAACCGGCGGGCCGGCGGAGCGCAGTGGCAATCACACCGACACCGACTTAAGGGATGCCGTACTTCGCCTGGTCAAGTTACTGGATCGTCCCGGGGATCTGGCAGTCTTACAGCCTCAACTGGTGCGGGAGATTCACTATTGGTTGCTGCAGGGCAGGCATGGGCGGGCGATTGGCGAGCTAGGCCTGCCGGACAGCCAGGTTCGCCGCATTGGCCGTGCCATATCCCTGTTGCGCCAGTGCTATGCCGATCCTGTATCCATTGAGCGCCTGGCTTCCGAGGCAGGCATGGGCCGATCCGCTTTTCACAAGCACTTTCGCACCGTCACGTCGGTCACTCCGCTACAGTTCCAGAAGCAACTACGCCTGATCGAAGCACGGCGGCAGATGCTGGAGCATGGCAAATCGGCGAGCCGGGCGGCGTTTGACGTGGGATACCAGAGCGTTTCCCAGTTCAGCCGGGAATATGCTCGTCTGTTTGGGCTTCCGCCGGTGGCCGCTCGGAAAGCCGTGCGTCGCGAGGCCGCTATTCGGGATTGAGTGGAACACCCGGATTGGACATACCGGGCGCGTGTACCAAAAACCGGAACGGAGCGTCCCGTCGGGGTTGCTTTACAGGTCAGCGGGGGCTCTTTATCGTTTCCGATGCCATACTTTCAGGCGACCGCTGGCAGGCGGCGTCCACCTCCATGTAAACAGACCACCTTTGTATCCGCCCCCTCCAGCAAGTGCGACTCGTCATGGGTAACCGGCAGAAAGGTGGTTAACACCAGTGACGGGAGAACTGCCGATGGACCAGCGCATTCAGGACGTACTTGACCACTACCAGGAAATCGCCCGGGAGGAAGCCAGCCAGCCGCGAACCGAAGCCCCGGGTGGCCGGGACGGCGGGCAGGACATGCGAATGCGGGCGATAGGACCGGAAACCGGACAGTTGCTGAACATCCTGGTGAAAAGCCTGGAGGCACCCCGCATCCTGGAGCTGGGCACGTCGTTCGGGTACTCGGGTATCTGGCTGGCGGAGGCCGCACGGGCCCGGGGCGGGCGCCTGATCACCATGGAGAAGCATGACTACAAGTCAGCCTTCGCCCAGGAGATGGCCGCCAAGGCGGGGCTCGCCGGGTCCATCGATTTCCGGGTCGGGGACGCCCTGGAGATGATCGACGCGCTGCCGGATGGCCTGGATTTCGTCTTCGTCGATCTCTGGAAGGATCTGTACGTTCCCTGCCTGGAACGCTTCTACCCGAAGCTCAACCCGGGTGCCATCATTGTGGCCGACAACATGATTCGACCCGCGAACACTGAGGTGAAGGCCTATGCCGAGGCCATCAGGCATAAGCCGGGAATCACCAGTGTGATGCTGCCGGTCGGCTCCGGTATCGAGGTCAGCCGGTTCGAGCCATAGCCTGCCTCTTCCGGATGCCTAACCGCCGCGGCCAGATCCGCGGGGCCCACCGGATTGCCCGTGAATCAGGCGGACTCAGCCCCGGGAAAGACCATGGACGGTCCGGGCCAGTTGCCCCGCCGTCTGCTTCAGGTTGGCTTCGGCCTCGTGCATTGCTTCTTCAAGGGTGGCCGGCCCCGGCACGATGGAGTAGGCGGCGGTCAGGCCCAGCTCGTGCATGGCCTGCAGGTCACGGCCCAGCCGGCCACATAGCCCGATCACCGGCACGCCGCTTTTCCGGGCCAGCGACGATACCCCGGCCGGGGTCTTGCCGGCGGCACTCTGGGCATCGATGGCGCCTTCGGCGGTAATCACCAGATCGGCAGTGGCAACCTGCCCGGCCAGACCCACCGTCTCCATCACCAGCTCGATACCGGATTTCAGGGTCGCCCCCAGCATACCGGCGACCATGCCGCCGATACCGCCAGCAGCGCCGCTACCGGGGAAGGAGTGGATATCATGACCCTGCTCGGCGGCAAGGCGGGAGAAGTGCGCCAGGGCGCTGTCCAGTTGGCGGACGTCTTCCGGCAGTGCCCCCTTCTGTGGCCCGAAGACGGCGGCGGCACCCTCCGGGCCCAGCAGCGGATTGCTGACGTCACAGGCCACCACCAGTTGGACGCCGGCAAGCGCCCCCAGTGCAGGCGACAGGTCCAGGGTGTCCAGCAACCGCAGGCCGGCGCCACCGGGCGGTATGTCCCGGCCCGACGAATCCAGCAGCCGGGCACCCAACGCCTGCAGGATTCCGGCGCCGCCATCGGTGGTGGCACTGCCCCCCAGGCACAGCACGAGTTTGTCCGGACCATGGGCGAGTGCCGCCCTGATCACGTCGCCGGTGCCACGGCTGGTGGCCTGCATGGCGTCCCGCTGCACGGCGGCAACATGGTGTAACCCACTGCCCTCGGCCACTTCCACAATGGCGGTGCGACCGTCATCCACCAGCCCGAATTGCGCACGGACTTTCGACCCCAGCGGGCCGGTGACGTCGACCGGTATCAGCCTGCCAGCCTGGGACTCCACCAGGGCCACCGTGGTGCCCTCGCCACCGTCCGCCAGGGGCACCAGGGAAAGGTCGTCCCCGGGAGCGGCCTGTTGCCAGCCCTCGGCAATGGCCGCCGCCACTTCCCTGGCGCTGAGGCATTCCTTGAACGAATCCGGGGCAATGACCACTCGCATGTTACAGCACTACCAGGGAAACCGCCCAGACCGCCACGATGGTGACAATCCCCATGAACAGGGTGGCGGCGGTATGGGAACGATACGCCGTGGCCACATCCATCTTGCTGAACTGGGAGACCACCCAGAAGTAGCTGTCGTTGGCGTGGGAGATCGTCATGGCACCGGCACCAATGGCCATCACCGCCAGCACCCGGCCAAACTCGGAGTCCAGGCCAAGCTGCCCCATCAGTGGCGCCACCAGGGCCGAGGTGGTGACCAGCGCCACGGTTGAGGAACCCTGGGCGGACTTCAGTGCCGCCGCCACCAGGAATGGCATGATGACACTCAGGCCGAGCGTGGACAGAGTGTCCCCCAGGTAGTCGCCCAGCGGGGTCTCGGACAGCACACTGCCGAAGGCACCACCGGCACCGGTGATGAGGATGATCGGCGCGGACACTTCCAGGCCTTTCTGGGTGTGGCGGGCAAACTCCTCAAGCTTGCCCTTGCCCTGCAACAGCAGGACGGCAAAGCCCAGGCCGACCATCAGGGCGTTCAGCGGCTTGCCCAGGAAGTTGAGGGTTTCGTAAAGCGCACCCGTGCCCAGCGGCTCGGTGGGGTAGCTGGCCACGGAACCCAGGCAGATCAGCACGATGGGCACAAAGATCGGAGCGAACGCGGCCCAGGCGGATGGCAGTTCGCCGTAATGTTCCTTGGCTTCCTCAAAGGCCTCTTCCGCCAGCTCCAGTTCCCGGCTTTCCAGGTTACGGCAACGGGATGCCCAGAACAGGCCCGCGCCCGCCGCGATCAGGGCGAACACAAAGCCAACGCCGATCACCAGGCCCAGGTTGTCCTCAAGGCCAAGGTTGCCTGCGGCTGCAATCGGGCCCGGGGTGGGCGGTACCAGGGTATGGGTGGCGAACAGGCCCGTGGACAGGGCCACGGTCATGGCAACCGGGGACACCGACAGGGTGCGGGCCATGGAGCGCTTCAGGCTGTTCAGGATGACAAAGCCGGAGTCACAGAACACGGGGATGGAAACGATGAACCCCACCATCGACATGGTCAGCGTCGGGAACCGTGGTCCCAGCACCTTCACGATGCTCTCGGCCATGACGATGGCGGCGCCGGTGCGCTCCAGGATCACACCAATAATGGTGCCGAGCACAATGACCAGGCCGATATAGCCGAGGATACCGCCGAAGCCCGAACGGATCGTGCTTTCAATGGAATCAATGGGAAGGCCGAAGGCGAAGGCCGCAATGAAGGAGGCCAGCAGCAGCGTAATGAAGGGGTTGAGTTTCAGTTTGCTGGTGGCGAATACAATGAAGGCAATCAGTGCCACAAGGATCAGGACCAGATGCATCTTTACACTCCGTTAGTCGTTCTTGTCGGAATCCGGGTACAAGACGCGACAGTCTAGAAGCTAACCGGCAACAGGTCTTTAGCGGTTTGAACAAAAAATACCCAGGGCTTACCAGGGCTTTTTGTCATTTTCTACAAAACTGGTCGGATGGGTTTCCAGCGCGAGGTGCAGTAGCAACAGATCGGGCAGGGAAAACGGGGACAATCCGGTCAGGCCATGGATCTTGCGCAGGCGATACCGAACCGTATTGGGATGGATATGGAGCTGATCGGCGCAACGCTGCACCTCGCCGTTGCACTCGATAAACCGTGACAGGGTCTTCAGGTAGCCCTCGCCCTGTCTCTCGTCCCGGACGGCTGTGATCAGGGTCCGTAGATCCTGCTGCTGCCATCCCGGTGACAGGCTGTGCCAGAGCGCCGCCATGCGCAGGTCCGTGTAGCGCAGGTCCAGGGCCTGTGGGGTCTTGCGCCGCCCGACCTCCCGGGTAGCCTGGACCGACTGGTAACCAAGCTCAAAATCGGTGGTAAACGTCTGCCCCACCGCCAGGGCCACGTCGTCGCGGGCTGTCAGGTTGAGCATACGGCGGATACGGTCCGTATCAGGGCGGCCCGATTCAATCTCCAGGAACACCAGCAGGCGTGAAGTGGACTGCCGGACCGCCAGTACCGGCTTGCCTTTCCGCTCCAGGAAGGACACCAGCGGGGTCAGCACCTTCTCAACTGCGGGTTCGCCATGGGCCTCAACAATCACCCCCACCCGCAGGCTGTCAGCCCTGAGCCCCTGCTGCTCGAACCACACCGCCGGGACCGGCTTGCCACTGCAGGCCGCCAGCAGGGTTTCCTCGATGTGACGCCGGCGATGCTGGCCAGCCTCAAGCAGGGCGACCTGCTCCAGCATCAGTTCGGCGGTTATCCGGACCAGATCCGCATAGCGGGACACCTCCTCCGGTGGACCGGAGATACCCACCACCGCCGCCAGCCTGCCCTCCACCCTGACGGGCAGGTTGACGCCGGGCCGGGCGCCCGGATAGTTGTCGCAATCCTGCTCGCCAATGATCAGGGGTTCGCCACCCTCGGCCACCAGCCGCGCGGCCTCGTGCAGGCTACCCACCCGGTGCGGGTCACCGGACGCGATGATCAGGCCATCCGGACTCATGACATTCACCGAGTGGCCGATGGCCGGCATGGTGCGGTCGACAATTCGCTGGGCGCTGCGTTGGTCAAGGACTAGCACGTTATGTCACTCCACCGGATCGGGGTATGGCCCCGATGCGTTGCTGCAATGGTTCCACCACCGAGTCCAGGAAGTGCCGTACCCTCGGTGACAGCAGTCGGCTGTGGGGGAAGACAAACTGCACCGGCAGTTCCGATACGATGTAGTCCGCCAGGACGGGTACCAGCGTGCCATCTTCAAGGTCTTTCTGCGCCTGGTAACCCAGCACCCGGCACAGGCCGAGGCCGTCCCGGGCGGCGTCGAGCCCTGCCTCGATCCTGTTGACACTGACAACGGGGTGGACGCGCTGCTCCCAGGGTTCGCCATCGACCTGGAATCGCCACACCTCGCCAGCGGGGTCGAAGCATACGATCGGCCAGTCCGACAACTGCCTGGGGTGGGTGGGCTCCCCCAGCTGCTCCATCAGGGCCGGGCTCGCACAGATCACGATCGGCGTGCTGCCAACCACCCGTGCCACCAGGGAGGAATCGGCCAGATGGCCGATACGCAGCGCCAGGTCAAAGCCCTCCTCAATCATATCCACAATATGATCGTCCAGGCTCAGTTCGGCACTCATGCCGGGATTCTGCTTGAGCCACTGGTTCAGCAACGGCGCCAGGTGCAGGCGCCCGAAGGTATCCGGGGCAGTAATCCTCAGCTTGCCCGCCGGGTTGGCGCGGCAGCTGTCGAGCCGGATCTCCATCGCCTCGATATCCGCCAGTATCTGCCGGCTGTGTCGCAGGTATTCATGGCCTTCGTCCGTCAACGCAATGCGACGGGTGCTGCGGTTCAGCAGGCGAACGCCAAGGTGCTTTTCCAGTGTGGCAAGGGTCCGCACCACGGCGGCCGGGGATCGGTCCAGCCTGTCGGCAGCGGCGGACAGACTGCCCTCGTCGACAATCGCGACAAAGGTGCTCATGGCCTTGAGTTTGTCCATCGTCAGATACCTTCCACAGGCGCTCACCGGGGATTTGTGCAAAAACCTGAATAAACCTAGCAGGTCCACGGCATTTATTGAATCCGTGTGGAGGCGTTTACTGGCCCCACAACATCACCCACTCGGAGTCAGCCATGAAACAACCTCAGCGCATTCGTCAATATGACCACGTCGGTATTCGAGTGAGCGATCGCCAGGAGGCGGTGGCCTTCTACGAGCAGCTCGGGTTTGAGGAGGTGCGTCATTTCGGCCAGTACGAGGCCAACGAAATGGAAACGGCCGACGGCGTGCGTATCAACCTGATCTTCAATGCCACGCGATTGCCCCACGGCAGGAATGTCCTTCTGGACGAGCCGATCAAGCTGCCCGGTGTCACCCACCCCGCCTTTGTGGTGGACGACCTCTACGCCCTGAAGGACTGGCTTGATCAGGCCGGCATTCCCATCACCGAAGAAATCCATCGCCTTGGCCCACGTCGCATCACCCTGTTTATCCGCGACCCGGACAGGAACGTGCTGGAGTTTAACCAGCTACTGCCTGAACCGGCGACCGACAACGACACACCCACATCCTGAGGAGGAACCGACCATGACACTGTACGACCTGGAGCTCTCCGGTAACTGCTACAAGATCCGCCTGTTTGCCGCACTGGCGGGCATCGAACTGGAACGGGAAGCGGTGGATGTGCCCGGCGGCGCTCACAAGCGCTCACCGTTTATTGACCTGAACCCCTGGGGCCAGGTGCCGGTGCTGACCGATGAAAACCTGGTGCTGCGGGATTCCCAGGCGATCCTGGTGTACCTGGCGCGACGGTATGGCGGCCATCAGTGGTGGCCGGATGCGGCCGCCCATCAGGGCGAGATCATGCAATGGCTGTCCACCGCCGCCAATGAAATCCACAACGGCCCGAACATCGCCCGGCTGGTGGACAAGTTTGGCTACCCACGGGACAAGGCCCGCGCACTGGAGGTCAGTGACCAGATTCTGCCCCTGATCGACCAGCACCTGAGTGAACACGCCTGGCTGGCCCTGGGCCGTCCGACCATCGCCGACTGCGCCGTGTTCCCCTACATCGCCGTTGGCTGGGAAGGGGGGGTGTCCCTTGAACCCTACCCGGCGATCCGGGCGTGGATCGACCGTATCAAGGCACTGCCAGGGTACATCGCTATGCCGGGGATCGGGTAGCCGGCGTGCCCTCTCGCTGACTGTAGCGTCAGGGCACGCCTAAATCAGCCCTTCATATGCGCCCGATACGCCCCCTGGCGCTCCAGCATCCAGCCGGGGTACTCCGCCGGCAGGCGGCTGACCTCATCCAGGGCCGTCAGTTCGTCTTCCGAGAAGCGAACCTGTGCGGCCCGGATATTATCCTGCAACTGGTCAGCCCGCTTGGCGCCGATGATGACACTGGTGACGGCGTTCTGGTGCAGCAGCCAGGCCAGGGCGATTTGCGCCACGCTGACCGGCTGGCCGTCCACCTGCTTGCCGGCGGCGATCTCCCGCATGGTGGTGATCACTGCACTGCCCCGCTCCCGGTCAACAGGTGGGAAATCGAACCTGGCGCGGCGGTTTTCTTCCGACACATCCGGTCCTTCATACTTGCCGGACAGGTAACCACCCGCCAGCGGGCTCCAGACCATCAGGCCGATGTTCTCGGATTCCAGCATGGGGATCACCTCCCGCTCCAGGTCCCGACCCACCAGGGTGTAGTAGGCCTGTAATGAGAGGATCGGGCACAGGTGGCGGGCCCGGGTAATGCCCACGGCCTTCATCACCTGCCAGGCGGCCCAGTTGGACAGGCCGACGTAGCGGACATGGCCGTGTTGCACCAGGGTGTTCAGTGCCTCCAGGGTTTCCTCGATCGGCGTGGCCGGGTCGAAACCGTGGATCTGGTACAGGTCGATATAGTCGGTTTGCAGGCGCTGCAGGCTGGCCTTCAGTTCGCTCATGATATGGCCACGGGAGGCGCCGCGGGCATTGGGGCCCTCGCCCATGGGGCCGAGCACCTTGGTGGCCAGCACCACGTCTTCGCGGCGGACATCCAGATTCTTCAGGGACTGGCCTACGATGCGCTCACTGGCACCACCACCATAGACGTTGGCGGTATCGATAAAGTTGATTCCCGCCTCCAGGGCGGTCTTCACCAGTTCATCGGCCTGTTCCTGCTGGAGCTGGCCGATCAGCCCCCACATGTCGTCACCGCCGCCGAAGGTCATGGTGCCCAGGCACAGTTCCGATACAAACAGGCCCGAGTCGCCCAAGGTGCGCAGGCGCAGGGGCGACTCATTGGAGGATTGGGGCAGGTTGGGCGTTGTCGTCATCGTCGATCACCTCATGGTTGTGGAACAAGCTGCCGTAGCAGGACCGTTGATCCATACTAGGTGATGCCTTCAGAACCGGGCTGGCGAAAACTCTCAGGGGATTGCACAATCCTCTCAACCTGCTGAAGGGCGTGCTGACCTGTAGCAACGGAAAACCTATGATCCAATCAGAACAGGAGACCGCCATGACCGCCCAGCCCAATGTCGTTCCGATGCAACCGGACAATCCTGCCCTGAACCAGCTCCGTGATCTGGTTGCGCAGCAATGGCTGACCCATGGCCAGGAGAATGCCATCGACGGTCTTCGCCTGACCCGCGCGCTGGAACCCAGCGGCACCATCCGGGCCCTTTACCAGACCTCGTTCTGCATTGTCCTGCAGGGGGCCAAGGTAACGGCGGTTGGGGAATCGACGTTTCATTACCGACGGGGTGAGTGCCTGCTGGCGTCCGTGAATGTGCCGGTCAACTCCCGCATTGTAGAGGCAGCCCCCGACAGGCCGTATCTGGCACTGAGTCTGGCGATTGATCCGGCCATGATTTCCGAGCTGCTGGTGACCCATCCGGAGATGGCATACCGGGGCCCCAGACAGCCGGCGATGGTGACGGCCGCAATGCCGGATGAGCTGTACGATCCTGTCACTCGCCTGCTCCAGCTACTCGACCAGCCGGATGATCGCGAGGTGCTGGAGCCCCTGGTACGTCGGGAAATCTGCTGGCGTGTCCTGCGCTCGCCGCTGGGGCCGGCCCTGCAGCAGATCGGCCTGAAGGACAGCGACACCGCCCGCATTGGCCGGGTAACGGCCTGGATGCAGGCGAACTACCAACAGCCCTTCCGGGTGGCCGAACTGGCGGCGATGGCGAGCATGAGTCCGGCGTCTTTCCACCGGCATTTCAAGAGCATCACCCGGTTAACGCCGGTGCAGTTCCAGAAGCTGGTGCGCCTGCAGGAGGCCCGGCGGTTGCTGTTAAGCGAGCAGGAAGTGGCGAGCGTTGGCTACCAGGTCGGCTATGAAAGCCCCTCACAGTTCAGCCGGGATTATCGCAAGCTGTTCGGGGCGCCGCCGGGCCGGGACAAGGCGGTGATGCGGTCGAGTGTGGCGATTGAGAGTGGTGCTTGAGACGGACTATTCGCCCGCCGCTGCCGGCCCCTCGGTTTTACGCGTCCGCCGATACATCCATGCCAGACCCAGCAACGCCAGCCCCAGCCCCATAAAGGCAGCAACACGCCACAGCCCCTGCAAACCCGACATATCCACCAGGAAGATCTTGGCGATCACCACACCAAGCAGCGCCATGCCACCCTTGTGAAGCCACTCGCTGTTGCGGCGGATCGACCAGAGGATCGCCGCGATGGCGTACCCCATGCCCACGATGGAGTAGGTGTATAGCTCGCCTTCGGACACGCCGTACCAATACGCGATCTCGCTTCCCTGCCACAGTTGCCGGATTTCCAGGGCCGTGAACAGCAGGAACGCGGCGGCGGCCCCGCACTGCGCCCAGAGTTTTGGCACAAGATCGGAGAAACGGGCATGCGCCAGGGCCAACAGCACCGGCGCGCCGTAGGCCAGCAACAGCAGGTTGAAGACCGGTGTATCGCCGATAAGGTCCATTTGCCACCAGGGGTTGTTCACCGTGATCACCGTCAGGTAGCTCAGTCCCGCCAGCACCAGTAGAATCCGCGCCAGCAGTCGGTAGAACCAGGCCATGGAGACACTGGCCTGCGCCCGGACCACGTACACCACGCTCAGGGCGCCCCACAGGGCGGTATTGATGGCCGCCTCGGTGAGCCCGTAACTTTGAATAAAGATCTCTCCGTCGTACAGCCAGTAACGCAGAACCGCGCCCAGGAACAACACCACGAAATGCAGGGTCGCACCCTCCAGCCACAGCCGGATACGACTATCCCGGGACGTCAGCCACGTGGCGATGGCACTGCTGAGGGCGACGCCGCCATAGGTCAGGAGTGTCCAGTGAACGCTGGCCTCATAGTTGTCCAGCCAGGGATTGAAGGTCAGGCGTGCCACCACAACCGCCAATATGGCTTTCAGCAACAGGTACAGCTCCGGGGCCTGGTAACGTCTGGCGAGCAGCACGAGGCTGACGAACTGCGCCGCCAGCGCCAGGGTCAGCGACGCCTCCTGCAACCACATGACCACCGCCAGGGAGTAGCAGGCATGGGCGGCCAGCAATGCCCAGACGAGGCCGGCCCGATACCGCTCGTTCCGGTCCATAAACCAGGCCAGCCCGCCGTAGACGCCCCCGGCCAGCAACGTGAAGATCGCCCAGGGGACGGATGGCGCCCCGCCGTTGGTCAGCAGCCATCCCAGCACCAGCCACACAACCGGTGATACCAGCACCAGCGAGGCCCAGCGCCGGAGGTCCACCTGCTGCTGCCACCGCCAGAAGGCCGGCAGGGTCGTCGCCACGGCCACCATGCCCAGGTAGGCCAGGAAGGCACCGTGGTGAGCCGTGTCCAGGGGTGTCAGCACCTCGAGTGAGTGACCGCGTCCTGCGTACCCCAGCCAGCCGGCAAACGTGGCCAACACCGCCGCCCAGGGCAGGAACCAGAGCAGGCCCCGGCTCATGGGCGTCACCACCGCAATGGGGATCAGTATCAGCCATCCGGCGAACGTTGGATCCGCCAGCGGCTGCAACGTGATCGACGCCGCCCAGGCAAGCAACAGCATCATCAGCGCGATGGCACATTGGCGAACCGGAACCCGGGGGGCACCCGGCAGTATCGAGAACAGGACAAACAACGCCGAGAGGTAGCAGGCCGCTGACAGATCGCTGGAGAAAAAGCCAATCACCAGCAGCCACCACAGCAGAGCGCCTGACACAGTGGCGTACCACAGCCAGAGACGGAACACATAGCGCATCAGCAACAGGGAACTGAGGGTGATCACAAAGCTGTAGCCGAGCAGGAAGGCTCCGCCACCGTCCTCGCCTCCGACCAGAATCGGTACCACATAGGCACCACTGAGCCCCATCACCGCCAACAGCGGCCCATGCACCAGAGCCAGCAGCATGGTGATGAGCGAAACCACCGCCAGGGCTACCAGGGCGGTCGCCGGTCCAAGCAATTCGAAAAGGTGAACCCCTGCCAGCAGGGCCGCATACAACGTAACGCTGCCCCCGCCCGCGAGCGCCGCAAACACCTGGTCCGTGCCCATATGGCGGCGGCGCAGGAACTCCGCTCCGGCATGCAGGGCCAGGCCCACCAACAGCGCCAGCAGGAACTGCTGGACAGGGCCGATCAATCCCGACGTGATGGAGTGGCTAACCATGAAGATGCCGGCAAGGCTGACACTGAGGGCCCCCAGCCAGACCATCCAGTTCTCTTTCAGGGCAGCCAGTAGGCGGTTTTCCAAGGACACCACCGGTGTGGGTTCTGGCACCTTTGGTGAGTCGTCCCGGGGAGGTTCCTCGGGTTCGGATGAGGTGACAGGCCGGGGAATCGGATCAGGCTGGCGGCTCATCGGTTCCGGAACCGGTTCCAGGTCCAGATCGAGGGACGGCTCTTCTTCTGGATCGTCGATCGGGGGCTCCGCTTTCAGGTAGGCAAGTTCATGGCGTAGCTGCGCCAACTCCTTATCAAGTTCCGCTATCCGGGAGGTCTGCCGACCGCTGGCACGAAAGGCGAGAAACCCCAGCAATGATCCCACCGGCACCAAAAGCATGATGCCGGCAACTACAACGATAAGAAGAGCTTCCAATGCGTGAATCCTGATCCGCGACGTTTTTCTTCTGTTGTATTAATGGCATCAAGTTAATGGAAAGCAACAGGGCCAGCAAGACAGACCGCTCAACCCCGTGACACGTATGGGATGTATAGTGAACCGTAGACGACCTGAAGGTCCTGGCTGATTGCGTTGGAACCCGGGGCTTCCGGCAGAAGCCCCGGGACAGGAGGTATTACTCCCTGGCAGCCGCCGCCTTTTCGGCGGCATCAAAGTTCGCCTGGATCCGCTGCAGCAGGTAGTCCCGGGCGGAGATGGGCGGGTATTTCTGCTCCCGGCCCTGGATGATCTCTTCCTTGTTGGCCTGGCAGAAAAACGCCAGGCTGTAGCGGGGGCCGTTGTACTCACCCGGCCTGGGCATACGCACCCGGTGCAGGGTGGACTTGAGACGGTCGTCGCTCCAGCGCATCAGCATGTCGCCGATGTTGCAGGTGATGCGGTCTTCCTTCGGGGTGACGCTGAACCACTCACGGTTATCACCTTTGCCTTCCGCGTCCTTGCCGGGGCTGACCTGAAGGCCGCCCTGGCCTTCCTGCTGGAACACCATGGTCAGGCAGTCGAAGTCGGTGTGGGCACCGGCCCGCCAGATGGATTCGTCCGGCTGGTGATCCTCCGGCAGCGGCAGGTAGTGCAGCAGCCGCAGGGTGCTCTGGTAGTCCTCGCGGGTGCGGTCGTGGGCACGGGTGAAGAAATCCCGTTCAAAACCCAGGCGGTCGGCGAAGCACGACAATACCTTCATGCCCAGTTGCCAGGCCCGGTGTTCGAAGTCCAGCATCACCCGATGGAACTCCGGCACCACGGTCTGGTTCGGCCAGAGGTCGTCCATGTGCGGCAGGGTGATCTGGTAGGACTCCTTGTCGTCCGCCGTGCCGGTGGACGGGCGCACCTGGGACTTGTACTCCCAGCCGGCATTCAGGCCCTTCTTCAGGAGGAAGCGCTGTTTCTCGGATTCCGGCAGGGCGAAGAACTTCTCTGACAAGCCGAAAGCCTGTTTGATCAGGGACAGTTCCAGGCCGTGGTTGGACAGCTGGAAGAAACCCACTTCCGTGGCGGCGTCCCAGAGCTGGTCGGTGATCTCCTCCCGGCGCTGGTCGAAGTCGGTCAGGTCGATCACGGGCACGTCCCGGTCGATCTCCCTGCCCATGCCACCGAAGGTGGTTTCCAGGTTGAGCTCTTTCAGCGCGTACTTTTCTGCAGTGTTGGTCATCGGTGCCTCCCGGGGCTATCGTCTGATTGGGATAAACGCACCGGAGGAGACGAGGGGCAGGCGCAAACGCAGTGGGTCCTGCTGTCGCCGCCTACCGTTCTCGCATCTCCGGTCGACGACTGAGCAATGACCCGACGACAACCGGAAGGCTGGCGACTGACTGCTTCTACTCAGACTGGGCAGGTCAGCCACCTGGCCATGACCCGCTGAACAGTGGGAAGCAGCATCCATGCCACCGCCTCCCCGGGAAAACCCATCCAACAATCAGTCACTTGACCACGGTGCCGGTATGCATCCGCCCTGCCCCGGAACCATGACGGTGCATAATCTGTCACACATGCACTATGAAGGTGCCACGTTGAAACCCATCGGGCGGGAAAATCATTGATCTGACCAGTTGGTCAAATAATGGAAGCGATCTTGCATTGCGCTATCTACCCAGTGTCATTCCATACACAGCCAGTGTCATACGATACACAGAGAGTAGAAGCGGTCAGAGGCCTGCCGGATCCCGGTAAGGCTTCGGGACATTGCTCTTTCGTTCGCAAAGGAGCAACCAGTGAACTATCTGATCCAGAATGCCGTCGCGGTACATTCCGATGAGGCCCCCGGTGCCCGGGACATCCGTATCCGCGATGGCCGCATTGCCGAGTTGGGCCGGGACCTGACCTCCACACCAGAGCAGCCGGAAACCGTTATCGACGCCTCCGGTTGTGTTATCTGGCCGGGGCTGGTGAACACCCATCACCACCTGGCCCAGTCCATCATGAAGGGCGTGCCGGCAGGTCTGAACCAGGGCCTCGGCGAATGGCTCAGCAGCGTGCCCTACCGCTTCTGGCCCAAGGTGACGCCGGAACTGATGTACCACGCCGCCCGCCTGGGCCTGTACGAACTGATCCGTTCCGGTGCCACCACCTGCGCCGACCACCACTACCTGTACCACGCCACCACCAGCCCGGAGCTGGAGGAAGCGGTCTGGCAGGCTGCCGATGAGCTGGGGATACGACTGGTGCTGTGTCGCGGCAGTGCCACGGAAACCGGCTCCCACGAGGGCATGATCGAGCACCGTATCGAGCCGGAGACCATTGAGCAGGTGATCGACCGCCTGGATGCCACCCGCCGCAAGCATCATCAGGATGGCCCCGACGCCATGAAGAAACTGGTGGTGGCCCCCACCAGCCTGATCCATTCCAGCACACCCGACGGCCTGAAGGCGCAGGCACAATGGGCCCGGGAGCATGGCCTGAAGATGCACTCGCACCTGCTGGAGGTGGAGTTCGATGAGATCCAGGCCCGGGAGAAGTATGGTCTGAGCGCCATCGACTACGCGGAATCCTGCGACTGGCTGGGGCCGGACGTCTGGTATGCCCATCTGGTGCACAGCGATCTGCACGCTATTGAGCGTCTTGCCGCCTGCGGCACCGGCATTGCCCACTGCCCCACGTCCAACTGCCGGCTGGGTAGCGGTATCGCGCCCGTCATCTATATGCAGAAAGCCGGGGTGCCTGTCTCACTGGCTGTGGATGGCTCGGCCTCCGCCGAGTCCGGCTCCATGCTGCAGGAACTCAACCTCACCTGGCTGATCCACCGTGCCGTGCATGGCCCGGACGTCACCACCCTGGAACAGGTGCTGGACTGGGGTAGCCGTGGCGGCGCGGACCTGCTGGGCCTTGGCGATACCGGAACCCTGGCCGTTGGCAAGGCGGCGGACCTGGTGCTGTACGACATCGACCAGCCCCGTTTCGCCGGCGTCCATTCACCACTGATGGCACCGCTGATGTGTGGTGAACCGGTGACGGTGCGGGACAGCTTTGTACAGGGACGGCAGATCGTGAAGGATGGTCGGATGGGCGACCTGGATGAGGCCGAGCTGACCCGCCAGGTACGGGAGAGCGTTGCCGAATTACTGGCCGACGCCTGAGCACGAAAAAGCCGGCAGGTGAGATCACCCGCCGGCTTTTATCATGGTCGATCAGAACCGGAGAGACTTACTCCGGCAGGTTGGCGGTCATGCCTTCCACGTACCAGTCCATGCTGGCCAGTTCCTCGTGGGTCATGCGCTCACCTTCCGGTACGCGCAGCTTGCCGGACTGGTCCTTGAGGGGGCCGGTGAACGGGTGGAATTCGCCACTGTCGATGGCGGCAATCACCTCGTCCACCTTCGCCCGCTGCTCGTCGGTCAGACGGTCGCTGATGCCGACAATCTGAATGACATCCTCGGAAATACCGCCCCAGTAGTCCTTCGGTTCCCAGGTACCATCCATAACGGACTGAATAGTGTCGATGTAGTAAGGCGCCCAGTCATTGACCACGGACAGCAGGTGGGCGTCGCCACCGAACTTGCGCATGTCGGACGCCTGGCCCACCCCCCAGTTATCCCGCTTTTCGGCTGCGAGCAGCGGTGCCGGGCTGTCGGTGTGCTGGACGATCACGTCGGCACCCTGGTCCATCAGTGCGTTGGCGGCGTCGGCTTCCTTGGCCGGATCGAACCAGGTGTTGGCCCAGACCACTTTGAGTTCGATGTCCGGGTTCACTTCCTTGGCGCCCAGGTAAACGGCGTTGATGTCACGGATCACTTCCGGAATCGGGAAGGACGCGATATAGCCCAGGGTATCGGTTTCGGTAACCAGGCCCGCCGCAGTACCGGTCACGTAACGGCCTTCATAGGTTACTGACAGGTAGGTGCCCAGATTCTCGGCCTGTTTATAGCCGGTGGCATGCAGGAAGGTCACGTCCGGAAACTGCTCCGCCACCCTCGCGGTGGGGTTCATGAAACCGAAGGAGGTGGTAAAGATCACGTCGTTGCCCGCCTGGGCCAGACGGCGGATGGTGCGTTCGGCATCGGCTCCCTCGCTGACATTCTCCACGTAGGTGGTGTCTACCTTGTCACCGAAATGCTCTTCAACGGCAAGACGCCCCAGGTCGTGCTGGTAGCTCCAGCCGTGGTCACCAATGGGACCCACATAGACAAAGCCCACTTTCATGGGGTCCTGTGCCATGGCGGGGGCAGACAGGGTAATGGCGGCAGCAAGCGCCAGGCTGCGTTTAAGGCTCATGGATACATCTCCTGAACGGTTTGATTGTCGTCGTTTTATTGGGTGAATGAATCACACCTTCATGGGCGAGCAAAAAACTGGCCAAGTGTTCAGGAATTCTATAGCATTGATTTAAAAAGACTTTATTTATGTTGCCAGTATCACGTCAGGAAAACAGCACCAAACTGGCGCACGACGCGGACCCCGTGCCACATGAGAAACCGGGTCGGTGTCCGGCCTCTCTGAGTGACCGGCTGCAGGATGCCGGAGAAAACCTTCAGCCTTCCAGTCCGAAGCAGGACCGCAGGGACCCGGCAAGCCCCCTGATCAACTCCGGATAGAGTGTGGGACCTGGCGTCAGATCCGCCCCCAACGGGTCCATCACCGCAGACGTGTTGACACCAGTACCCTCAAACACGGTTCTGACCATATCCGGGTTGTACTGGGGTTCGGTGAAGACACATTGAACGTTGAGCTCCGCCACCCGTTCACGGATCTCCCGGATGCGTGCCGGGCCCGGATCGGAGGCATCGCCAATGGAAATGGCGCCCGCCGCCGCGATGCCGAATCGTTTTTCGAAGTACTGGTAGGCATCGTGGAACACGATGAACTCCCGGTCACCCATCTCATCCACCGTCGCTTCCACGCGGAGGGAGATGTCGTCGATGATTCTTTTCCCCTCATTGGCATTGCCGGCGTACAGCGCTGCGTTTTGCGGATCTTCTTCCGAGAGGGCCTTTGCTATGACATCCAGCCACCGCCGGGCGTTGGCCGGGTCCAGCCAGGCATGGGGGTCGACACCCTCATGGTGGTGATCGTGCCCGTGGTTGTGGTGATCCTCCTTATGATGGTTTTCTTTGCCATCGGCTTCACCAGCATGGCCGTGGTCGTGCCCCTCGAAGGTGGCTCCTTCGCGGAACGGGTAGGTGGTGGTGCCGGAGATATCCAGCATTTCGATGACCTGCGCGTTCGAGGCGAGGTTTTCCAGGGATTTCTCCATCCAGGGTGTCAGGTCGTCGCCAATCCAGAACACCAGGTCCGCTTCCTGAAGCGCCTCGGCCTCCGAAGGACTCAGGGAATACCCGTGCGGGGATGCCCCCGGCCGGACAAGCAGGTTCGGTTCGCCGGCGCCCGCCATCACCTGGGCCACCAGTGAGTGCAGCGGCGTGATGTCCACCGCCACCTTCGGTACCTCTGCCTCTGCGCTCAACGGGAGCGACAGGGCCACCAGCGCGCGGGTAAACCATTGGGTCTTCCTCATTCTCGTCTTGCCTCTTCGTTTGGTTGTCCGTTAATGTTATGTTATAACATATTAAACGTGCCAGGTAGACGACAATGACACTGATCACCACCAGGAACATGGCGATTGGCTTTGGCGGGCCTGCCCTGCTGCGGGATATCGACCTGGATATCCGGCGGGGCGAGATCCTTGCCTTGCTGGGCCCGAACGGTTCCGGCAAGACAACGCTCCTGCGCACCCTGATTGGCGCGCTGCCGCCCTCCGCCGGCGTCATCTCCCGCCGCGACGGGCTTGTCGTCAGCTACGTGCCGCAACGGCTCCACATCGATGAAACCATGCCGATGACCGTCCACCGCTTCCTCCGGCTGCCGGTTCGCCACCACCGCCGGGACCTTGAGCGGGCGCTGGAACGGGCGGGCGTTCCAGCGCTGGGCGCCAGGCAACTGCAGGAGCTGTCCGGTGGCCAGTTCCAGCGGGTGCTGCTTGCCAGGGCCATACTGGAAAAGCCGGACCTGTTACTGCTGGATGAAGCCTCGCAAGGCCTCGACTACGGGGGCACCCGGGATTTCTATCGTCAGATCGAATGGATTCGGCAGGAGATGGATTGCACGATCGTGCTGGTCAGCCACGAACTGAAACTGGTCATGCAATCGGCCAGCCGGGTGATCTGCCTGAATAGAACCATTGTGTGCCAGGGGGCCCCTGAGGAAGTCGCCGCCATGCCTGAATACCGGTCACTGTTCGGCATCGACGAGCCGCAAGAGCCCGCGGCCAGGGCGCCGGTCTATCCCATCACCCCGGAGTACAAGGAAGCCCTGAATGCTCGATGACTTCATGGTCAGGGCGACCCTGGCCGGCATCGGCGTTGCCATTGCCGCCGCACCACTCGGCTGCTTTATCGTGTGGCGGCGAATGGCCTACTTCGGTGACGCCACGGCCCACGCGGCGGTGCTGGGTGTGGCCCTGTCGCTGACCCTGTCCACGCCCATTTTCGCCGGCGTGCTGGTGGTGTCCCTGTTGATGGCACTGATCGTGACCCTGCTGAGCGGCCGTGGCTACGCCATGGATACGTTGCTGGGTGTCATGGCTCATTCCGCCCTCGCCTTCGGGCTGGTGGCGGTATCCTTTCTTTCCGGCATCCGGATAGATCTCATGGCCTATCTGTTCGGGGATATCCTGTCGGTGGGCAAGGTCGACCTGGCGGTAATCTGGGGCGGAGCCGGGCTGGTGCTGGCACTGATCGGGATGCGCTGGTCCGCGCTGCTGACCGCCACCCTGAACCCGGATCTGGCCCACGCCAGCGGTATCTCGCCGAAACGCGAACAATTGATCCTGACCCTGTCCCTGGCTATTGTGGTCGCCGTGGCAATCAAGGTGGTGGGCGTGCTGCTGATTGCCTCCATGCTGATACTGCCGGCGGCGACCGCCCGCCCCTTCAGCCGCACCCCGGAAGTCATGGCCACCCTGGCGGCTGTGATAGGATGCACGGCGGCTTCGGTCGGCCTGCGTGCTTCCTACGCCCTGGACAGCCCGACCGGGCCGACCATCGTCTGCACCGCCGCGATACTCTTCGGGATATCCGGTCTCCTGCGGTTTCGTCCACGCAGGGTAATGGAAACGGCAGCAAGTACACCACGACAGCATTAAAAGCATGGCAAAAAAACTCTCTCTTTCAGCACATCAGAAGATCCTTCTCCTACTGGGCGTACTGATCCTGGGGGTTGGTGTATCCGGACTGCCGGAGCACGCAGCCGCCCTGTTCGGCAAGCAGGCGGAGATTTCCGACCCGCCCCCTGCCACAACCCAGGAAGCCCCGGAAGAAGCTCTGCCAATCATCCCCCTGGTGAAGGTACCCGAGCCCGACCCCATCGAAACCTACCGCATCCGGGACGGCGACACCCTGAGCGACATCTTTGATGACAGGGAGATACCGGCCAGTGACCTGCACAAGCTGCTGGTGGCCGATGCGGAGTTCCTGTCGCTTGAGACCCTTCATCCCGGCAAAGAGTTGACGTTCGAGTTTGATGAAAACGAGAACCTGGAGAAACTGACGCTGCACCTGGACCCGGCCCGGGAGGTGGTCTTTGACCGTCAACCGGACGGGGAATTTGCCCACCGGCAGATCGAAGCCGAGACCTACTGGTCACATGAGGTACGGTCGGGAACCATTCAGCGGAGCTTCTACTACTCCGGCATGGAAGCGGGAATGAGTGAACGACAGGTGGACGAACTTGGCCGGTTGCTGAAGAAGAAGATCGACTTCCGGCGGGAAATCCGGAAGGGCGATCCGTTCTCGGTGCTGATCGCCAATGAAATGACCGGAGATCAGAGAACCGGACGTTACCGCATCGAGGCGGTCACGCTGTCAGCCGGTGGACACGAGACCAATGCCTTCCTCTATACCGACGGAAACTACTACGATGACAGGGGCGAAAGCATCCTGCCGGCCTTCCGGCGCTGGCCCACGTCCAGGCACTACCGGGTGAGCTCCCCGTTCGATCCCGGCCGCCTGCACCCCATTACGGGCAGGGTATCGCCCCACAACGGGGTCGATCTTGCCACGCCGGTCGGCACGACGGTCCTAAGCACCGGTGACGGCGTGGTCACCCGCGTCGGCGACCATCCCTACGCCGGCAAGTACGTCGATATCCGTCACAATGGGTCGCTATCCACACGCTACCTGCACCTGAGCCGGGTACTGGTCAACAAGGGGCAACGGATCAAGCGTGGCCAGGAGATCGCGCGGTCCGGGAACACCGGGCGCTCCACGGGGCCCCACCTGCATTTCGAGTTCCGCGTCGACGGGCGCCCGGTCGATCCGATGACCGCCGATATTCCCACCGCTGCCCAGGTGCCCGACGACGCCATTGAGGCATTCGATGCCCTGGTGCGGAAACGTATGGCGCTCATGCAGGCCCCCGAATCTTCCGATCCCCCCATGATTCACGCGCAATCCGTGGAAATGAACGGCAGTGGCGAAAGCTAGTATGCCACCGTACCCTAAACCGATAGCTGACTGGCCCCGGATTGCCTGCGCCTGGCCAGACGCCAGGCAATAAAGAGGGCCAGCAGGATAAAGCCGCAGGCAATCGGCCGGCCCAGCAGGAAGGTGACGTTGCCGTCGGCCAGCAGCACCGTCTGGCGTACGTTCAGTTCGAACATCGGCCCCAGCACGAAGCCGATGATGAAGGTCACGAACGAGAAGTCCAGGATACGCATCAGAAAGCCCAGGACCGCGAAGCCCACCAGCAGCCAGGCGCTGAACAGGTTGGTGGCCACCAGGATGCCGGTGACACACAACAGCACCACGCAGGGCAGTACCAGCACCAGGGGCAGCTGCACCACCTTCGAGAACAGCTTCATGCTGAACAGGCCGATGACCAGGTTCCAGAAGGTACCCACCATCATGGCGCCAAACAGCGCATACACCAGCCTGGGCTGCTCGGAGAATAACTGTGGGCCCGGTGAGATGCCGTGGATGATGAAGGCGCCGAGGATAAGGGCCGCCGCCACGTTCCCCGGAATACCCAGGGACAGCAGCGGGATGAAGTTGGCACCGACTACGGCGGTATTGGCCGCCTCGGTTGCCGCCACGCCCCGGATATCGCCCTTGCCGAAGGACTCCGGATCCTTGGCGGCCCGTTTCGCGGAGGCATAGCCCAGAAAGGCGGCTGCTGAGGACCCCAGTCCCGGAATCGCCCCGATGATGGTGCCGATGGCCGAGGACCGCAGGATGGTGGGCGCCACATGACGATAGTCCTGCCAGCCAAATCGATTGGCCTCCCGACTGCCCAGGCCCGCCACCTGGGTGTCACCGTGAACATCATCCCGGTGGAATACCATCTGTCGGAAGATCTCCCCCAGCGCCAGCACCCCGATGCCAACAGCGCTGATGGACAGGCCATCCATCAGTTCCGGGACACCGAAAGTCAGACGGCCGCCGGCGGTTTCCGGATCGGTTCCCACCAGGCTGAACAACACCCCCAGGAAGGCCGCAATCAGCCCCTTGACGATGGAGTCACCGACAAGACCACCAACCACCACCAGCGCCACCAGGATAACCGCAGCCATTTCAGCCGGTCCCATCTGTAGGGCCACGATCGACAGGGGCGCCGCCACCAGGAACAGGACCATGTCACTGAGGGCGTCCCCGGTTACCGAGGAAACGTGGGCGGTTCGCAAGGCCTTCAGCGCCCTGCCCTTTTTCGCCATGGGGTAACCGTCAAAGGCCGTGGCGGTGGCCTCGGGCGAACCCGGCGTGTTCATCAGGATGGAGGAGACGGCACCGCCGAGGGTACCGCCCTTGTTGATCCCCACCAGGAAACCGATGGCCGTCACCGGGCTCAGGTAGAAGGTAAAGGGAATAGCGATGGTGACCGCGGTGAGCGCTCCCACTCCCGGTGCTGCTGCAAATATCTGCCCAATCAGGACACCGGCGGCAATGTACAGGAAGTTCGTGACTGTCAGCGCGTCGGACAGCCCCAGCAGAATGTCATTAATCATAATGGATTAACCCGGCAGCGGTGTCTCAAGGAGTTTTTCGAACAGCAGCCACAGGAACAGCGGCCAGCACACGGCGGTTGGAATGATCCAGTGTGGCCGTCGCTCTCCCATGGCGATCATGAAGGCAGCCATCATCAGCATGGATCCCGGCAGGTAACCCCAGACCGTCATCGCCAGCAGCCCGCCACCCAACAGGACCGTCAGCAGGAGCAGGCGGCCTGAGGATTTCAGGCTCAGGGGAGACCGCGAGCTGGCATCGCCCTTCCCAAGGACACGGGACAGCACCAGGATCGCCCCCAGCACCGTGATGGCCACGGAACAGATGTAGGGGAAAAAGCGCGGGGACAGGCCGAAACCAAAGCCCCCGGACACATGGACCGGTATCAGGTAGAAGGTGGCGATCAGGCCCGCCAGGGTGATCACCACACCGGCCCACAGATCAACGTTGCGCACTGTCATGGCGATTGAACCCCGTGAATGCTGATGAGCGGGTTCCAGCAGGTCTACTGGAACTGTTTCCGGTATTTGTCGGCATTAGCCTGGATGAAACCTTCAAGTTCCTCCGGCTCAAGGACCACATTGGGGAAGCCCATGCGTTTCTCGGCAAGCTCGGCCACTTCCTCTGATGACGCAGCCGCCTGCAGGGCCGTGGTCAGTTTGCGGAAAACCGGCTCCGGAATGCCCTTGGGCGCGGCAAACATGAAGTAGGAGGTGTAGGAGTTGTCGTAGCCGATTTCCCGGATGGTGGGCACCTCCGGTGAGGCCGTCAGCCGCTCCTCGTTGAGGGCGGCGATGACCTGGATCTTGCCATCGTTCAGGAAGGCCTGATGTACCCCCGCACTCCAGGCGATATCCACATGGCCGCCAATCAGGCTGTTCATGATTTCCAGGCCACCGCGCATGGGAATAATACGGATATCGATATCTTCCTTTTTCGCCACCTCGTTAATGAACAACCGGGTGATGGGAGAAATCGAGGCGTAGGTCAGGCCATTCTCCTTGCCATAGGCAATCATCTCGTCCCAGGAGGAGAACGGCGCGTCACCGCTGGCCACCAGGGCGCTCTGCAGCTGGGTGACGGTAGTGAGGTAGTCAAAATCAGCGGTGGTGTATGCAAGGTCGCCAAACCAGGGCATGGCGTCAAACGAGGAATTCGCCGCCAGCCCGAAGGTATACCCGTCGGGGTCTTCGTTCTTCAGGCTGGTGGCCATGACCACGCCGCCGCCACCGGCCATATTGCGGACCACCACCGGCTGGCCAAGCTCTTCTTCCATCTTTTTGGCGACCAGGCGGCTCAGGGTATCCGCACCGCCGCCAGCGCCAAAGCCCACCATCAGTGTCAGGGGCTTGGTGGGCCATTCCTCCGCAGAGGATAAAGCCGGAAACAGGCTCAGTGCGAGGGTGGCCGTCAGGGCCATCAGGAAGCGGGCGGGCAGCCCGCCCAGGGTCAGGACATTCATGACGAAATACCTCTGGATTGCTTTATTGTTGGAGTCAGGCAAACGATATCGGCGCAACAGGATAAAATAAAATACTATTTCAGAATGCCAGTGATCTGATTTCGTGATACCAGACTCTCAGGACTCCGGGCCGATCAGCTCGCCTTCCCAATCCCCCATACGTACTGCGTCGTGCATGATCCCCAACAACACATCCCGGACGCATTCCGCCGGTCGTGATAGTGGTCGGTGCTTCGGCCAGGCCAGGGACACCGTGCGGGTGACCTCCGGTTCCACGATCCGGCGGGCAAAGTACTCCCGGGACAGACCATGGCGACCTCCCGCGTGGATCACGTTGGAAATGGTGCAGGCCATGCCGAAATCAATCAGCCCCCGCAGGGTGCGGGGCGAGTTCTGGCTCATGCGCAGGTTCAGGGACGCGCCGATAGCCAGCACCTGATCGTCGAGCACGCGGCGCATGCTGAGCTGCCGGTCACCGAGCACCAGCGGCGCCTGGACCGCTTCCGCCAGCGCAATGGGATCGTCGGAGCACTCCGGCCGGCTACGCTGCCCGAACAGGCAGAAATACTCCTGCAACACGGGGATAGCCTCGGCGTTCTCCAGTTCCGCCGCGTTGGGCACCACACCGATCTCGACCGTGCCGGTATCGATCACGTTGCCCGTCACCGAACTCAGGCCCTCGACAATCTGGATGTGCACCCGGGGGTAGGCCTGCTCGATGGCGAAGATCAGTCGCGGGGCGAGGTAATGGGCCATGGTGAAGGGCAGGGCCACGGACACCTCCCCCGCCGGCTCGTTGTTGAGGGAGGCCTTGATGTCGTTCCTGGCGATCTCCGCGTTCTTCAGGATCAGCAGGGCGTGACTGAGCAGGCGCTTGCCGGTGGGGGTGATTTCCACACCCCGACGGCTGCGCTTGAACAGTTCCGCCTCGAACTCCTGTTCAAGGGCCAGAATGTGCTGGCTCAGGGCCGGCTGGACGATGTTCAGCTTCTCGGCGGCGGCGGAGAAACTGCCCTCCTCCCATACCGTCACCAGGGACCGGAGATGTTTGAAGTTCATGGCTTGCATCCACGTTAACGGCGCCCGGCGAACCCGTTCAGGCCCGCCGGGCCGCCCTCATTCGGGCAACTTGGCCGGGGTGACAATATTGAAGCGCCCCGAGAAACGATCCAGGGACGACAACAGCAGCATCAGCCGGCTGCCATCACCCTGCACCCTGATATCCCCGCTCTGCAGGGCCTCCTGCACCGCGCCGGGTTTGCTGCCGATCAGCGGCAGCAACGTCTGTATCGTGGTCACTTCCACATCCGGCTGCTCGAACCGGTCATCCTGCCGGTGGGTCAGCACCCCATTGCGGAGCGTCAGCGCGTAGCAGGTGCCGGTATCGGAGAAACGCCAGTTGATGGCCACCTCCTGGCCCGCCACCTTGCCGGCATCCAGGCGCACCGCCAGCACATCGAAAAACTGGGACGGGGTGATGGCCTTGATCAGGTCATGGGGCACACCACCTGCACTGCGGGTCTCACGGACGCCGTTGCGGAGCTCCATGGCCCCGGTCAGGTAGGCATTACGCCAGGTGGTATTCTCACACTGGTAACCGAGCTGTTCCAGCGCATCCGCCTGCAATTGCCGGGCGGCCTGGTTGTCCGGGTCGGCGAATACCACCTTGTTGACGATCTCCGCCACCCAGCGGAAATCCCCTTTATCGAACGACGCCTGCGCCCTTTCCAGCACCCGTTCGGCACCACCCATCCAGTCCACATGACGGCGGGCGGACTCCACGGTGGGCAATGGATTCAGGTTAGCGGGGTTGGCGTCATAGAAGCCCATGTAGCGCTGGTAGACCGCCCGCACGTTATGGCTGACAGAGCCGTAGTAGTCCCGGCTGTACCACCGTTGCGCCACCGGATCGGGCAGCTTGCGCAGGTGGTCGGCGATGTCCAGCGGCGTCAGGCCGTGGTTGAGCAGGCGCAGGGTCTCGTCGTTGAGGAACGCGTACATGTCCCGCTGGTCTTCCAGGAAGGTGCGGATATTGTCCTGCCCCCAGGTGGGCCAGTGGTGCTGGGCGAACAGCACATCGGAGCGGTCGCCATAGCGGGCCAGGGTCTCCCCCAGGTAGTAGGACCAGATCTTGGGATCCCTCACCTGCGCCCCGCGGATGGTGAGGATATTGTGCTGGCAGCGGCAGGCATTCTCGGCCACACACAGCGCCCGCAGCGACGGGAAGTACAGGTTCATCTCCGCCGGTGCCTCGGTTCCGGGCGTCAGCTGGAGCTCCATTTCCAGTCCGTCGATCACCCGGGTTTCGATGGATTTGCTGACCAGGTCGGTGGGGGCTATCAGTGTGACGGTTCCCCGGGAGGTGGCCTTGCCCAGGCCAGCATCCACCTGGCCCTTCGGGCCCTTGGGCAGCAGTCCGCCATACATGTATTGCGCCCGTCGGCCCATGGCCGGTCCGGCCATGATATTCTCGCTCACCGCCTCTTCCATGAAACCGTCCGGCGCCAGGATGGACACTTTGCCAGCTTTGACATCGGCCTCATCCACCACGCCTTTCACGCCACCAAAATGGTCCACATGGCAGTGGGTGTAGATCACTGACACCACCGGCTTGCGGGGGCGATGCTGGAAATACAGGTCCATCCCGGCACTCGCCACTTCCGTCGACACCAGCGGGTCCATAACGATGAGCCCGGTGTCGCCCTCAATAATGTTCATGTTGGACAGGTCGAAGCCGCGAATCTGGTAGATGCGGTCGGTGACCCTGAACAGACCGGCAATGTTGTTGAGCCGTGCCAGGCGCCAGAGGCTGGGATGAACGGTCAGCGGTGCCTGCTCCGTCTGCTGGAACTCGTAGGCACGGAAATCCCAGGCGATCTTGCCATTGTCCCGTTCGACGGCATCCAGGTGGGGCCTGGCAACCAGCCCCCGCCAGGCGTCCTCGAAATCGGCGTCGTCTTCGAAGGGCATGGATTGCAGGCAGGCCTGGTGCTTGCGGATGGTTTCCGGTTCGGCATCCCGGGATTCAAAACCGGAGTCTGCCGCAGGGCTTGGACGGGTCACGATGGTACTTCTCCTGAGGGTTCTTGTTGAGCCAGCGGGGCGGAACCTTGCCAGAACTGCTCCCCGGTGGCCGGAATGAAAACGGATTGCAGGGTGCGGACCAGCACATCGCCGATCCGGTGCAGCTCTTCCTCACTGACCCGGAACGACGGCATCATCACGCTCAGCACACCACAGACGGCGCCAGCGGCATCCCGCACCGGCGAGGCCACGGCGGCGGCGCCTTCGGCCCGCTCGCCGACCGAGGTGGCGTAACGCTGTTTGCGAACCTGATCCAGCTCGGCATCCAGCCGGTGGATCCGATCCTCATCGAAACCGGAATCACTCTGGCCCAGGCGGTGGAAAACCCGTGCCCGCTGTTCGGACGACACAAAGGCCAGCTCCGCCTTGCCAGCGGCGCCCAGGTGCAGGGGAAAACGTTCACCCACCTCCATCACGTAGCGAATGGGCTTGCGGCTCGGCTGGACGGCGGTCAGCACGTGTTCGTCGCCAATGCGCTTGAACAGCGAGACGGTTTCACCGGTTTCCACCCCCAGGCGCTCCATCACCGGAATCAACTGGGTGGTCAGGTCATTTTCCGCCAGCAGCGGACGGACAAACTCCAGCACCTTGGCCGACATCCGCCAGCGCTCCATGCCGAGACGATTGATCTCGACAATGGCCCGTTCCATCAGCGGCTCCAGCAGTCCTTCGATCACCGCCGGTTCAAAGCCGGTCTTCGTGGCCAGCTCACTCAGCGATGCCCCCCGGGAACCACTGCCCCCAACGCCCCGCAGGAGCGTCATCAGCCGCAGCACGGTTTCACGTGTGGATGCGCGCCCCGCCAGGCTATAGCGCTTGTCACTGTCCCGGCGATAGACGTATTTCCGCTCTTCCAGGGTCTGCAGAATCCTGAACACAATGGGAGTAGACTCCCCCATTTCACGGGCCAGTTCCGTCAGTGACAGCGGTTCCCGGGCCGCCTCGATACGCTCAAGAACGTCCAGCCCCCTGGAGAGGGTTCGCAGTTGGTTTTTGGGCTCCGACATGATTACAATCTCCGAAATCGTTTTCTATATTCGTAATTTTTTTGGGCGGGTGTCAACCGGTCGTTCACCAGAAAATGATCGCCACGCCCCCAACCCGACGCCACGACACCGGAGCTGACATGAACTGGACGTCACCGATCCTCGCGCGATTAAACCGGCTGCTGCCTTTCCTGGGCTGGGGCAGGCCATCGCGACAGCAGCTCCGGGCCGATGCCATTGCCGGTATCACCGTGGGCCTGGTGCTGATCCCCCAGGCCCTGGCCTACGCCCAGCTTGCCGGCATGCCGCCGGTTACCGGGCTCTATGCCGCTCTGCTACCGGGGATTGTCGGTGCCCTGTTCGGTTCGTCGTCCCTGTTGGCAGTAGGGCCAGTGGCGCTGACCAGCCTGCTGACCTTCGCGGCTCTGCAGCCTCTGGCCGAAGCCGGATCCGCCCAGTGGGTGGCCATGGCGGTGTGGCTGGCGATCTATTCCGGGCTGATGCAACTGGCCATGGGGGCCTTCCGGATGGGAGTGATCGCCAACCTGGTGTCGAACCCCGTGGTGCAGGGGTTTATCAACGCCGCCGCCATCATCATTATCGTGTCCCAGCTTCCCGCCCTGCTGGGATTCGGGGCGGGCGATGGCGGCTGGATCGCCCGGCTTGAGCACCAGTGGCAGTCCAACACCCCGGCACTGCTGGCAACCGCGGGCTTTGGCCTGGGCACCATGGTGTTCCTTGAGCTGTTCAAACGTCTGTCACCCCGGCTGCCTGCGGTCATGATTGCCTGCCTGATCGGTATCGCAGTAAGTCTGTTGGCGGGGTTCGATGCGCTGGGGGGCGCCGTGATAGGCTATATCGGCGGCGGCCTGCCGGATCTCTCACTTCCCTTCACGCTGACCATGGACCAGCATCTGGCCCTGCTGGTGCCGGCCGCCATCATTGCGCTGATCAGCTTTACCGAAGCCATGTCCAGTTGCCGCACCATGTCCCGGATGACCGGCGAACCCTGGGACCGGAACCAGGAACTGATCGGCCAGGGGCTGGCCAAGATGGTCAGCGGGCTGAGCGGTGCCTTCCCGGTCAGTGGGTCCTTCTCCCGCACGGCCCTGAACGCCTACAGCGGCGCCCGCACCGCCTGGTCCACGATCGCCGCCTCACTGGTGGTGATGGTGGCCCTGTTCGGCTTCACCGGCATGCTCTACCACCTGCCCACGGCGGTGCTGGCCGCCATCATCATCGTGCCGGTGTTGCGGCTGATTGATATCCGCTCACTGCTCAGGCTGTGCCGGGACAACCCCAAGGATGGTGCCGTGGCGCTGGTGACCCTGGTGGTCACCCTGGCCACAGTGCCCAACCTGTACTGGGGAATACTGGCGGGGCTGGGGGCCTCGCTGCTGGCGTTCCTCCACCACCATGCCGCGCCGCGAATCATCGAGCTGGGCGTGCACGACACCGGCAGCTTCCGGGACCGCAGGCTCTACCGGCTACCACCGATCGCCGAGGGCGTTCTGGGAGTGCGCATGGACGCTTCCCTCACCTACCTGACCGCCCCCATGCTGGAGCGCTATATCCGTAAACGGGTGGGCGCCGACCCGGACCTGCGGCAGGTGCTGATCTCCGCGTCGTCGCTGAACCAGATCGACGCCACCGGCCTCGATACCCTCCGGGATATCTGGTCCATGCTGGAGTCCCGGGGCATCCAACTCTGCCTGTCCGGCCCCAAACTGCCAGTGCGGGAGGCGCTGGCGCGATCAGGCCTGGAGCAGCTGATCGGTCCCGATAACATCTTTGCCACCGATGCCCGGGCCATTGAGGTTCTGACTCGCGGTTAGAGTCCGAACCGGGGTTTTAAATCATTTTTTATGATATCTGATCAACAAAAATAATATTTTTCTTGATCTCCTGCGATCGGCATCATCTGGGCACGACTCAGTGAAACGCCGAAACCAAGGAGACAACAATGAATCTCGGTCGATTTGTCAGTCGCAGCGCCCGCTATTGGTCGGACGCGCCTGCCGTTGCCGATTCCCGTGGCTCGATCACCTATTCCGAGCTGGACCAACGCTCAAGCCGGCTGGCCAATGCCCTGCTGGGACTCGGGCTCGAGCCCGGTGACCGGGTTGCCATGTACTCCGTCAACCGCAAGGAACTGGTGGAGATCGAGGTGGCCCTCTACAAGGCCGGTCTGGTCAAGGCGCCCCTGAACGCCCGCCTGTCCCTGGAAGAAGCTACCCATGTGCTCGAGGACGCCGACGCCCGTGTCCTGATTGTGGGCCCCGAGCATGCCGAAGCCATTCTCGACCAGCAGGACTCCCTGCCCGCCATCGAACACATCGTCGTTATCGGTCAATCCGGCGACGAGCACTATGAGGGTCTGCTGGCCAAAGGCTCGGCGGTTTCTCCGGATATCGAGCTGGCCCCGGACGCCCCGGCAGTGCTCCATTACACCTCCGGCTCCTCCGGACGCCTCAAGGCCGCAGTACAGACCTTCGGCAACCGCATGGCCCTGTTGCGCAAATCCCTGATGCTGCCGGAAGCCCGCAGCAATGGGATTGAGAAAGTCGCCCACGTGGGGCCGGTCACCCATGCCAGTGGCATGCAGGTCATGCCGGTACTGTTCAACGGCGGCTGCAACTACCTGATCGACCGGTTTGATATCGACTCACTACTGGCGACCATCGAGCGGGAGAAGATCACCCGGTTCTTTGCCGTGCCCACCATGATCTACCGCCTGCTGGACGCCTACCAGGGCGGCAAGTACGACCTGTCGAGCCTCAACCGCATCACCTACGGCGCCGCCCCCATGGCACCGGCCCGCCTGCGCGAGGCCATGGACGCCTTCGGCCCCATATTCATGCAGGGCTATGGCGCCGGTGAGACCACCTCAACCATCACCACCCTGCTCACCTCGGACCATGTCCGTGGCCTCGCCGACAAGCCGGAACTGCTGGCGTCCTGTGGCCGGGCGTTCGGTGAGTCCGACGTGATCATCGCCGACGACGACGGCAATCCGGTGGCCAAAGGCGAGCCGGGGGAAATCCTGGTACGCGGACCCGACGTCATGAAGGGCTACTGGCGGGCGCCGGACCTGACGGAGGAAGTGCTGAAGGATGGCTGGTACCACACCGGCGATGTGGCCACCGTGGACGAGGAAGGCTTCTTCTACATTATCGACCGCAAGAAGGACATGATCATTTCCGGCGGCTTCAACGTGTACCCGGCAGAGGTGGAGTCCGTGCTGTTCGACCACCCGGCAGTCTCCGAATGCTGCGTGGTGGGCGTGCCCGACAAGGAATGGGGCGAGAGCATCATGGCCCTGGTGGTCGCCAAACCGGGGGTTTCCGTCTCGGAAGACGAGCTGGGCACCTTCTGCGCTGATCGCCTGGCCCGATTCAAGAAGCCCCGGATCATCCGCTTTACCGAAGAGCTGCCCAAGAACCCCAACGGCAAGGTCGCCCGCCGCATGGTGCGGGAGAAGTACTGGCAGCAACAGGACCGTCAGGTCGGCTAATCACGGAGGCATCCCATGTTTATGACGTTTACCGGAAGCGAAAACGGCGAACAGGTACGCCGCGAAGCCCTGGCGTTTATCGAGGACTACCTGAAACCCCTGGAACGGGAACATGGCATTACCCACGAATCCGAGGTACCCATGGATCTGTTGCGCCAGATCTGGAAAGACTCCCGCGAAGCGGGGCTTTATGGCGCGCAACTACCGGAGAAACTCGGCGGCCGGGGCCTGACCATCTACGACCAGTGTCTCCTGAAGGAAGACATCGTGTCGGCGGGCGCCGTACTCGGCGGCCATGTACTGGGGGAACTGGGGGGGCCGCCCCGGGTGGGGCACCTGTTCCAGTTTGCCAGTGAAGCGCAACTGGAGTCCCACTTCCTGCCGGTGATCCGGGCCGAACGTACCTGCTGCTTTGCCCTCACCGAACCCAACGCGGGCTCCGACGCCAGCCGGCTGGCCACCCAGGCGGTGAAGGATGGCGATGACTACATCCTCAACGGCCACAAACGCTATATCTCCGGCGCGCCCTATTCGGATTTCGCCATCCTGATGGCGGTCACCGATCCGGACGCGGGCGCCAAGGGCGTGACCGCCTTCCTGGTGGACTTCAGCATGCCGGGCGTGTCCCTCAACAGCGACTACCTGCCGATCTCCGGCCAGCGCAGCCATGCCGACATTATCCTTGAGAACGTGCGGGTACCGGCCAGTCACGTTGTCGGCGGGCTGGGTCGCGGCTTCCTGCTGGGCATGTCCCGCATCAACGTCAACCGCCTGCTGCACTGTCCCACCATGCTGGGTCTGGCAAGACAGGCCCTGATGGAAGCGGCCACCTATGCCAGCGGCCGGGAGCAGTTCGGCACACCCATTGCCAGCTTCCAGGCCATCCAGCACATGCTGGCGGATATGGCCACGGAACTGCATGCGGCCCGCAGCATGATGCTGGATGTTGCCTCACGGCTCGACCGGAGCGAGGACACCCGGGAGGCCTCCGCCATGTGCAAGCTGTTCGCCTCCGAGCGCGCCTTCCAGATCGCCGACCGGGCGCTCCAGATCCATGGCGGTGTGGGCCTGATGAAAGGTAGCAAGGTGGAGTTTATCTTCCGCGCCCTGCGCATGTTCCGCATCGTCACCGGCACCAGCGAGATCCAGCGCAACACCATTGCCAAGGGGATGCTTAAGGAGCTGACCGGCAAGCAATAACCCGCTCTTCCCAACCCAACAACAAGTACCCCGGGGCCAGACGTGGCCTGGCCCCGGTCGGGCATCTTTTGCCCGGAAAAGAACGCCACGACATCAACAACAAGCACAACGGAGTAACCATGAAGCTACCTGTGACCAGACCCGCACTGAGCCTGCTGACCCTCGCGTGCAGCGGATTGATACTCGGCAACGCCCATGCCCAGACTCCCGATGACCTCCAGCAACTGAGGCAGCAGACCCAGGAACTACAATCCCGGATCGAGGAACTGGAGGCGCAACGGAACAACCAGGCCAATGAAGCCCCCTCATCCGACGACGCATCATTCGAGTCAGCGGTAACGGAGATTGTTGAGGCGGTGCGCCCCGTGGAAATCTACGGCAACCTGCGCCTGTCCGTGGACTACGGCGAATCCGACGTATCCAGGTCCATGGAGAATGCCGGGCGGGGCCTGTCCTCCGGTGATTTCGGGCTGTCCGCCAACACCACGGTGATCGGCTTCCGCGGCGCCCATGACTTTGAACTGGGCGGCTCACCCTACGCACTGCTGTACCAGGTGGAGCAGAACTTCAACCCCGGCGTCAGCGAAGGGGACACGTTTGCCAACCGGGACACCTTTGGTGGTTTCAAGACACCCTATGGCCGATTCCGTGCCGGCCTTCTGAGTACGCCCTTCAAACTCACCGGGCTCCAGTTCACCAAGCTCACCACCACCGTCGCCGACCCCCACGCCATCCTCGGGGCCAGCTCTACAGCCGGTGGTCGCCTGGACCTTCGTGGCGGCAACTCGATCATGTGGGACCACAGGATCGGGGGCGTAAAACTCCGTCTGCAGTATGGGTTTGACCAGAACCGTGGCAGCTACGGCTCCAACAACGACACGCCGATTGCCGGCACCGAGGGCGTGCTGGACGACAACGACAACGACATGTACAGCGCCAGCGTTTCCTGGAAGAAAGGCGGCTTCGACATGGGCGCCGCCTACGTGAATTACACCTCCCTTTATGCGGGAAGCCGGATCGAAGGTTACCGGGCCGGTGCCAAGTACGAGTTTGGCAAAGCCGAGGTCGGGGGCATCTACGAGAACATCAAGGCCGACGATTACACGCCGCTGGACCGGGAGGGCTACGGCGCCTTTGCCACCTATGATGTGCTCCCCAGGCTGTCCGCGACGCTACAGTGGATGCACGCCGACGAGACGGATCTGGGCAACGACGGCGCTGATCAGGGCAGCATCATCCTGGCTTACGGCCTGACCCGACAGATCCAGCTCTACACCGGCTTCAGCAAGACCTTCAACGATGAGAACGCCCGTTACCGTACCGCCGATTATGCCCATGGCGATGTGGTCAATACCGTCCGGGGCGGCAACCCCAGCGCGGCGACCATTGGTATCAACACCCGCTTCTAGAAAGCCCTTTCAGCATCGACCGATTGAGGTGACCTCCTTTGCCCCGCCATGATGCGGGGCTTTTTTGTTCGCAGGCAAAGTGAAAGGTCACTATCACACCTGGCCCTGACTATCCCCGCGAAGCACCACCACCCGACCATCACGTACCGAGGCCAGCACCGGCTGCTGACCCACCAGTACCTCGTAGGGCGACTGCCCCTGCAATACCACGCAGCGGGCAGGCAGACCACTTTCAATGCCGTATTGCGACAGGTCCAGCGCCGCCGCGCCGTTGTCGGTGATCATTTCCAGGCAGTGATCGATACGCTCCATTCCCAGCATGTGGCAGGCATGCAGCCCCACATCCAGGGTCCGTAGCAGGTTGCCGTTGCCCAGCGGGTACCAGGGATCGCGGATCGAGTCCTGTCCAAAGGCGACTGTCAGACCGGCATCCAGCAGTTCCGGCACCCGGGTGATGCCCCGGCGTTTCGGGTAGGTGTCGAACCGGCCCTGCAGGTGCAGGCTTTCCGTGGGCATGGACAGGAAGCGCAGCCCCGACTTTTTCAGTAGCCGGAACAGCCGGCTGCAATAGGCGTCATCGTAGGAACCCATGGCGCAGGTGTGGCTGGCGGTGACGCGGGAGCCGTAATCCAGCCGTAGCGCTTCCGCGGCCAGTACCTCCAGGAACCGGGACTGGGGGTCGTCGATCTCATCGCAGTGCACATCCACCAGGCGGTCGTGCCTGTGGGCCAGCTCCACCAGCCAGCGTACCGATTCCACACCATAGTCCCGGGTATGCTCGAAGTGCGGGATGCCACCCACCACATCGGCGCCCATCCGCACGGCTTCCTCCATCAGTTCCCGGCCGTTGCGGAACGACCAGATACCCTCCTGGGGGAAGGCGACGATCTGCAGGTCCACCAGGTCCGCCATGCGCTCGCGCACCGTCAGCATGGCCTTGAGGGCGGTCAGTTGTGGGTCGGTGACATCCACGTGGGTGCGCACGTACTGGATGCCATGGTCGGCGAACAGCTTCAGGGTCTGCTCGGCCCGGTTGATAACGTCTTCTTCGGTGAGCATGGCCTTGCGCTCGGCCCAGCATTCGATGCCCTCGAACAGGGTGCCGCTCTGGTTCCAGCGGGGCTCGCCCGCGGTCATGGCGGCATCCAGGTGGATATGGGGTTCCACAAACGGCGCCACCAACAGGTTGCCCCGGGCATCCAGCGCCTGGCCGGAGGCTTCCATCAAGGCGGTCTGGGGGGTGATTTCACCAAAGACATCGTTGTTGATGGCGATCTGGTGCAGGCCCTCGCGGCCCGGCAGACGGGCATTCACGATGGCATTCAGGGGTTCTTGCATAACCTCTCCGGTTCAGGATGTTGTGGAGCTGTCCGGCCACGTCAGCAAATGGGCCAGCAGTAAGGTTCGGAATTCCGCATGGGTCAGGCCGCCCGTCAGCCCGTGCATGCGGTTGCGTATGGTGTTGCGGTGGCAACCCAGTGTCTGGGCCATGGCCTGCTGGTTACCACCGTGGGTCAGCCAGGCATCCAGCAGGTCGCCGGCCCCGGGCAGGCCGTTGTCCGTTGCTGGCAGGTAGCGGTCCAGAAGCAGGTCCAGCTGGTCGCTACCGATCCGGGCGGCAATGGCACCGGCCAGGGTATCGGCTGACGCCGGTTGCTCCAGGGAGACAATGGCCCGACTGACAGCTTCGGTCACCCGGACCATGGGCAAGGAATAGGGCTGCTCGAACACCGGGATCGACAACTCGTCCGCCAGCCGGCTCAGTATCGCCGGGAACTGACCGATATAGGCCTCCCCGGTGAGTACCACCATGCCGGCGATGCCGCACTGCCTGCCTTCGTAGAGACATTCCGCCAGATTCTCGGGGCTGCGATGGCGGCTGATACCGGTGACGAACACCAGCTCGCCGCCATCCACCCAGTCACGGAAGGAACGGTTCTCCGCCACATAGGGCCAGCGAATGACGTTCTCCGCCCCGGCCTGCCCGCCCCGCAGCCGAATGGCCTCAAGACCGGGCAGTGTCGGAATGTCCTGGCAGCGGAGCATGGCTCAGGCAGCGCCGGACGTCTGGGTGCGGCGCTGCCGGACCGAGTCGGTGGCCAGCAGCAGGATGGCATAGCTGCCCGCTGCCACCACCACCCCCACGATGGGGGCAATCCAGGGTGAGGTGTAAGCCGCCGCCGAACCAATGGCATAGGCGGCCAGGCCAGGCACGTTGAAGGCCGGGAGGGATACCTGATCCAGTGACGGGTACTCACGCCTGTAGCCCACGAAGTAGCTCGCCATGATAACGCCGCCAATGGGCGGAATGAAGGTGCCCAGCAACACCAGGAAGGGAATCAGCCACTCGTACATGCCCAGCACCGCCAGCACGGTACCGATGGCCGCGCCACCGACAGTGACCAGCTTGCGGCGGCGGGTGCGCAACAGGTTGCAGCCGGCCACGGCAAAGTTGTAGACGGTGTTGTCCTGGGTGGTCCACAGGTTCAGGAACAGCATCAGGATGCCCAGTGTGGCCAGCCCCTGGGCCACCATGATGTCGACGATGTCCGCCTGCTGGTAAACCAGTGCACCGAACGCGCCGATCAGGGTCATCAGGCCATTGCCCAGGAAGAACGCCAACAGCGTGGCAATGACGGCGGTCTTGCCGGAGCGGGCAAACCGGGTCCAGTTGGTGGCCTGGGTACCGCCGCTGACAAAGGTGCCGAACACCAGGGTGATGGCAGCGGCCACGGTCATGTCCTCACTCGGGGTAATGGACATCAGCCCGGCCAGACCACCTGCATCGGACCCGGCGATAGTCATGCTCACCGCCACCAGTACGATCATGGCGGGTACCGCAAAACGCGAGAGCCATTCCAGACCCCGGTAGCCGATAAAGGCGGTGACACAGAAGCCGAACCCGAACACCACCATCAGCGGCTTGGCCCAGTCCTCCGGCAGGCCGGTCAGTTTCACCAGCAGGATCGCCATGGTCGCCGTACCCCAGGCGTACCAGCCAATCTGGGTAAACCCGAGGATCACATCCGACAGCTTGCTGCCGATTTCGCCAAAGGTGAAGCGGCTCATCAGTGCGGTGTTGAGACCGCTGCGGGCGGCGATGTAGCCAAGGATGGCTGCGTAGATGCCCAGCAGCAGGTTACCGGCGCCGAGTACCAGCAGCATGGTGGGAAAGTCGAAAGCCACACCAACGCTGCCGCCCGCCCACATGGTGGCGGTAAAGAAGGTAAAGCCAAGCAGGACAAAGCCCATGGACCACAGGCTCTTGCGCTGGTCCAGGGGAACGGGGCTAAGCGGGTAGTCCTGCTCCTGGGGTGAGGGTTGTGAGGTCATTGCCATCTCCTGTCGTGAACATGTACACGGCGGTTCGCAATGTTTATGCCATAGCACCCCAGACAGGTTTGGCATGCCCCCGGCCGCACGAAGAGCTGTGCATACTGCACAATCACAAACCGTCAGATTAGGCCATCACACACTTTTTGCATGATTCCGGGGCAATTTCGGGTGATGGTTTCCAGTTTGGTGCACAGGCGCGCGGATCAGAATGCCAGACAACGGGCTGATGGGCGAGCGGGACAGGCAGGAAAAGCCGCTGGTGGCGGGAACCACCAGCGGCAGACGTGGAGAATGGATCAGTGGGCAGCGGATCGCAGTCTGCGGGCCGCCGACACCACGTTGGTCAGGGCCGGCACCACTTCCTCCCACTGGCGGGTCTTCAGGCCACAATCCGGGTTGATCCAGAGCCGGTCACGGGGGATGCGCTCGGCGGCCCTGGTCATCAGGGTGATGATGTAATCCTCCGCCGGGATGTTCGGCGAGTGGATGTCATAGACTCCAGGGCCAATCTCGTTGGGGTACTCGAACCGCTCGAACACATCCAGCAGTTCCATATCGGACCGGGACGTTTCGATGGTGATGACATCGGCATCCATCCTCGCAATGGATTCGATGATGTCGTTGAACTCCGAATAGCACATATGGGTGTGGATCTGGGTTTCGTCCTTCACGCCGTTGGCGCTGATCCGGAAGGCGCCCACCGCCCAGTCCAGGTAGTTTTCCCACTCCGAACACCTCAGCGGCAGGCCCTCCCGCAGGGCGGCCTCGTCGATCTGGATGATGTTCACGCCGGCGGCTTCCAGGTCCAGCACCTCCTGGCGTATCGCCAGGGCCAGTTGCCGGCAGCTCTCGCTACGGGGCTGGTCATCACGGACAAAGGACCAGTTGAGGATGGTCACCGGGCCGGTCAGCATGCCTTTCATGGGTTTGTCGGTGAGGGACTGGGCGTATCGGATCCATTCCACGGTCATGGCCTTCGGGCGGCTGATATCGCCAAACAGGATCGGCGGTTTCACGCAGCGGGAGCCGTAGGACTGTACCCAGCCAAACCGGCTGAACACATAGCCCTCCAGCTGTTCGCCGAAGTACTCCACCATGTCGTTGCGCTCGGCCTCGCCGTGGACCAGCACGTCCAGGCCCAGGGCTTCCTGTTCCCGCACGGCCCGTTCAATCTCCGCCTTCATGCGGGCTTCATACTCAACGGCATCAATTTCACCCTTTTTGAAGGCCAGGCGGTCCCTGCGGATGTCCTGGGTCTGGGGGAAGGAGCCGATGGTGGTGGTCGGGTACAGGGGCAGTTTCAGGTATTCGGACTGCTTTCGTGCACGCTCCGCATAGGGGCTGCGGCGCTGCCCCAGTTCCGGCGTAATCCGGCTGACCGCGTCCTTCACCGCCGGGTTATGGACCCGGGTGGAGCGATTGCGACGGTCCACGGACGCCTGGTTGTCGGCCAGCGCCCCGGCCACCGATTCACGACCCTGGTTGAGGGCCTGGCCCAGCACCACCAGTTCATCCAGCTTCTGGGTAGCAAAGGCCAGCCAGTCGCGGATCTCGCCATCCATGCTGACCTCACTGTCCAGGTCCACCGGCACATGCAGCAATGAGCAGGATGGCGCGATCCACAGCCGGTCGCCCAGCTTCTCCGCGATCGGTTCCAGCCAGTCGAGAGTGGCGTTCAGATCGGTCTTCCAGATGTTGCGACCGTTGATGGCGCCTACCGACAGCACCTTGTGGGTGGGCAGCCAGTCCACCACCTGGGCCACCTCCTCCCGGCCACGTACCGCATCCACATGCAGCCCCGCCACCGGCAGGTTGCAGGCCTGGTGCAGGTTTTCCTTCAGGGTACCGAAGTAGGTGGCCAGCAGCAGTTTGGGGCGGTTGGCCTTGAGGATGTGGTAGGCGCTCTCCAGGGCCTGCTTCCAGTCGCTGTCCAGTTCCGTGACCAGCACCGGTTCGTCAATCTGTACCCACTCGGCACCGGCCTCCGCCAGCGTTTCCAGCAACTGGCTGTACACCGGCAGCAGTTTTGGCAACAGGTCCAGGCGGTGGGAGTCGTCCTTTTCCTTACTCAGCCACAGGTAGGTCACCGGGCCGATGATCACCGGCTTGGCATTGACGCCCTGCGCCCGGGCCTCTTCCAGTTGCCCCAGCAGGCGCTCCGGGTTCAGGGCGAAGTCGGTATCCGCCGTCACCTCCGGTACGATGTAGTGGTAGTTGGTGTCGAACCACTTGGTCATCTCGCCGGCATGCACGCCGCAGCCACAATCCTGGGCGGAGCGACCACGGGCCACGCGGAAATAGTTATCCAGTCGGGCGCCATCCAGCGCCGCCACCCGCTCGGGGATATGGCCCAGGGTAAAGCTCATGTCCAGCACCTGGTCGTAGAGGGAGAAGTCCCCCACCGGCAGCAGGTCCAGGTTTTTCTGCAGGCGCCAGTTGGTGGCACGCAGCCGGCTGGCCACATCCAGCAGATCCTCTGCCGAGGCCTGGCCTTTCCAGTAGCCCTCAAGGGCGAATTTCAGTTCACGTTTCGCGCCGATGCGCGGAAATCCAAGGTTATGTATCAGTGCCATGCGTGTTCCTCCCGATGATTGGTGGCCAGCCTAACCAAAAACACCCATGACGAATAATGGTATGATTTCATCCATCAATGACTAGAATTCATGGATTAACCAATGATTGAACGCATCCACCTGCGCATCCTCCGGGAGATCGAACGCCAGGGCTCCCTCACCGCCGCCGCGGACAGCCTGCACCTGACCCAGTCGGCCCTGAGCCACACCATCAAGAAGCTGGAACGCCAGGTGGGCACGCCCCTGTGGACCCGGGACGGTCGCCGCCTCCAACTGACCCAGGCCGGCCACTACCTGTTGCGGGAGGCCCGGCGGGTGCTGCCGCAACTGGAACGGATGGATGAGGTGCTGGAGCAGTATGCGTCAGGGGAAAAGGGCACCCTGCGCATCGGGATGGAGTGCCACCCCTGCTACCAGTGGCTGCTGAAGGTGGTGGAACCCTTCCTGGCCCGGTGGCCGGGGGTGGATGTGGACGTAAAGCAGGAATTCCAGTTCGGTGGCGTTGCGGCCCTGTTCAATCACGACATCGATATGCTGGTCACCCCGGACCCGATCCGCAAGGCCGGTATCGGCTTCGAGGCGGTGTTTCCCTATGAGCAGGTGCTGGTGGTAAGCCGGGACAATCCCCTGTCGCGGCTCAACCATGTGGAACCGTCGCAGCTATCGGACCAGGTGCTGTACACCTACCCGGTGGACACCGAGCGGCTGGATATCTACCAGCAGTTCCTGCTACCGGCCGAGTGCAGCCCGCGCCAGCACAAGACGGTGGAAGCCACGGAAATGATGCTGCAGATGGTGGCCGCCAACCGGGGTGTCGCCACCCTGCCCCAGTGGCTGGTGGCGGAGTATGCCGGGCAGCTACCCATCGCCCCGGTCAGGCTTGGCAGGCGGGGTATCCACAAGCATATCCACCTGGGTACGCGGGATACGGAGGAACAGCCTCTCTATACCAGGGCGTTCCATACCCTGGCCCTGGAGGCCGGTCACCATTGACCATCAGAACAGGGACCAACAGAACGGGTCCTCGGAGATGGGTCAATTTTCCCGGGGCCTGACATATTACTGTCACACAAAGCTGCCACTATGAAGCCTCACGAGATGCATTGTGCCATTGTGAATGGTTTTAGTGATTGTTGCCGGACTCCATTGGATGTCCGGCTTTTTTTTGCCTGTCACTTCCCGAATTCACTCTCGTTCACTTCACAGGACCGGACTGACGGTTACGATTGGTTACGCAGCCAAACCCTGCCAATATTTAATGTAGCAACATTTGGGTATAGAATAATCAGGTTGTGAGTTGCCAGGGAGGCCTTCTCCCCGGCGCGCTACGCTGTGCCATCAATAACACAAAGACTTCAGCCTCAAGGAAGAAGCCAATGAATATTCGCGGACACTGGAGCGTTCTGCTGACGCCCCTCATTCCCATCGCCCTGGGCCTCTACCTGCTCAACCATTTCGGCGTAACACCCGGCCAGACCCTGGCCAAGATCCAGCATGTCATGAGCCGGCAGCCACCTTTTGAGTGGACCATTGTCATTGATATCGCCGTGTGGCTGGTGATCGGCTTCGGCATCGTGGTTATGACCGGTCGCATCGCCTGGCTGCTGACCACCCGGGTGGATGTGGAGAAGAACGGCATTGAGCACCGCACCGGGATTCTCCACCGATACACCTCGCGGATCCAGTTCAAGGACGCCGAATGCCTGTCTCTGTACCAGTCCTGGCTGGGCTACCTACTCGGTTACGGCACTGTCACCGTGCACGGAAGGGGCAGTGCCACGGTGGCGCTGAAGAATGTCTCCACCGCCCGTGACCTGATGCTGTATATCGACCAGCAGATGGCCAGGGCCGACGCAGCCGCCAGACCTGCAGCGCCGGCGGCTCCGGTATCCCGGCACACCAATGAGGCCAAGGACGACGTCGCCCTGGCCGGATAGCGCCCCCCTCCTCTTCCCGCCGCTGCTGAAACCTGCGCCCTCCATCCGTCGGGCGCAGGTGTATAACCATTGCACGTCCTGAAGTGTTACGATCTTTCTCCCATAACGAAAAAGCCTGCCCCGATAAACCTGCCGTCCCTTCCAGACACACCTATCGGGCCAACAACAAGGAGAAGCACATGGATATCCAGAATCGTATCGTCGTCGTCACTGGTGCCGCCGGTGGCATTGGCAAGGCCCTCGCCATTCGCCTGGCCCAGGCCGGCGCCAAACTCGTGGTCTGCGCCGACCTGGATCAGCAGGGCGCCGAAGCCACGGCCGCCGAAATCAACGGCGTCGCCCGTCAGGTCAACGTAGCCTCCGAGGACGAGATCCGCTCCCTGATCGAGGACGTGGAAAACGAACACGGCCCCATCGACCTGTTCTGCTCGAACGCCGGCATCATGGTCAAGGGCGGCCCGGAAGCCGCCAACGAGGACTGGCAGAAGATCTGGGATATCAACGTGATGGCCCACGTCTACGCCGCCCGCCACCTGGCACCACGCATGAAAGAACGGGGCCACGGCTACTTCCTCAACACCGCTTCCGCCGCCGGGCTGCTGTCCCAGGTAGGTTCCGCGCCCTATTCGGTGACCAAGCACGCCGCCGTGGCCCTGGCCGAGTGGCTGGCCTTCACCTACGCCGATGACGGCATCAAGGTATCGGTGCTGTGCCCTCAGGCAGTACGCTCCGCCATGACCAAGGGCCACGAAGAAGGCGTCGCCAGCATGGACGGCATGCTGGAGCCGGAGCCGGTGGCGGATGCCTGCCTGAAAGCCATCGAGGAAGAAACCTTCCTGGTGCTGCCCCATGAGAATGTGCTGGGCTACTTCCGTAACAAGGCGGAGAACTACGACCGCTGGATCGGCGGCATGAAGAAGCTCAACCGGATCTACAAGTAAACCGCCCGCGACCGCCGGGACTGCCCGTGCATTCCCGGCGGTCACCTGATCATCCCGACGGAGGCAGCCGATGAGCACACAGTGGATTAACGTCACCAATAGCGATGGCGACACCTTCGACGCCTACCTGGCCCTGCCACCCACCGGCGAAGGCCCCGGCCTGGTCCTGATACAGGAAATCTGGGGCGTGAACGCCCACATCCGCACCCTGGCCGAGCAATACGCCCTGGACGGATTCGTGGTGCTGGCCCCGGACGTATTCTGGCGGCAGGAAAGACGGGTAGACCTGCCCTACGACAAGCAGGGCAGTGAAAAGGCGTTCTCGCTGGTCAAGGCAACGGATGCCGAAAAGAACGGCGCCGACATGGCTGCCACCGTGGCGCACCTGCGCAACCTGGAGCAGGTCACCGGCAAGGTGGGCGTGATGGGCTTCTGCTTCGGTGGCCAACTGGCCTACCGGGCCGCCGCCACCGGCAAACCGGACGCCGCAGTCAGTTACTATGGCGGCGGTACCCACAATCACCTGGGCCTGGCCACCGACGTCCGCCAGCCCATCCTGTTCCACTTCGGCGCCGAGGACCCAATGATTCCTACCGAGGCCGTGGACAGCATCCGCCAGGCCCTTGCCCATAACGACCAGGCACAGTTCCATGTCTACCCCGGCGCCGACCATGGCTTCAACTGCTGGGGACGACCGTCCTACCACCAGAAAGCCGCGGCACTGGCCCACGGACGTACCCTGGAATTCCTGGCGACGCACCTGTCACTGGGTGCCTGACTTTCCCCAAAGGTCGCATAAACAGTATTTCAGGAACCAAACTTGACAACCCAGTCAGGTTCCATCTTTAATGCCATGGAGCTTCCGGACGTGATTCAGGAATCCGTCCGGATCGCGTCTTGCTGTGTTCAAAAAAACAGCCGTCACAGATATCGGAAATATCCGGTATAGCCAATAATAAAAACACCCCACGGCCCGTGTAGTTGGACAACCAATAGCCGGGCAAACAATAGTGGGGCAGACAGGGTGACGATCCGTGAGTGAAAACCAGCCCACTTCATCCGTAATCCTTGAAACCCGGGGCCTGACCAAGGACTTCAAGGGTTTCAAGGCTATCGAAGACATCAATGTGCAGGTGCAGACCGGGCACATCCATGCGCTGATCGGTCCCAACGGGGCCGGGAAGACCACCTTCTTCAATCTGCTGACCAAGTTCCTGACACCCACTTCGGGCAGAATTCTCTATAACGGTGACGACATCACGCGACACCGTCCGGCGGACATTGCCCAGCACGGCCTGATCCGTTCGTTCCAGATCTCCGCGGTATTTCCGCATCTCTCCGCCCGGGAGAACGTACGGATTGCCCTGCAACGCAAGCTGGGCGTGTCCTATAAATTCTGGCGGTCCATCCGGGTGCTCGACCAGCTCAACGAGGAAGCCCAGCACCTGCTGGAACAGGTGGGCCTCGGGGACTTTGGTGACACCCCGGCGGTGGAGCTGGCCTATGGCCGCAAGCGGGCGCTGGAAATTGCCACCACCATTGCCCTGAAACCGCGCCTGATGCTGCTGGATGAGCCTACACAGGGCATGAGCGCCGAGGATGTCGGCACGGTCACCGACCTGATCCGCGAGGTGGTGAAGGACCGAACCATCGTGATGGTGGAACACAACCTCAATGTGGTCTCAACGCTTGCCGACCGCATTACCGTACTCAACCGGGGGCAGGTGCTGGCCGAGGGTGACTACGAGGCCGTGTCCACCAACCCTGCCGTAATGGAAGCCTACATGGGGACCACCGATGCCGCCTGAGAACGCCAGAGAGCTGCTGAAGATCGACAACCTGCACGCCTGGTATGGCGAGTCCCACATCCTCCATGGCCTGGACCTGACCGTACACGAGGGTGAAGTCATCACCCTGCTGGGGCGCAACGGCTCCGGTCGTACCACCACCCTGAAGGCCATCCTGGGCCTGGTGGGCAAGCGTACCGGGTCCATCAGGGTCAACGGTACTGAACTGATCAACCTGCCCACCCATCAGATCGCCCGGGTCGGCAAACTGGGTTATTGCCCGGAGGAGCGGGGTATCTATGCCTCCCTCAACGTGGACGAAAACCTGGTGTTGCCACCGGTGATTGCCGAGGGCGGCCTATCGACCGACGAGATCTACCAGATGTTCCCGAACCTCAGGGAACGTCGCAAGAGCCAGGGCTCCAAGTTGTCCGGGGGCGAGCAGCAGATGCTGGCCATTGCCCGCATCCTGCGTACCGGGGCCACCTTGCTGCTGTTGGACGAGATCACCGAGGGGTTGGCGCCGGTCATCCTCAAATCCCTGGACGATGTGATCCGCAAACTGCGGGCCAGGGGCTTCACCATCATCCTGGTGGAACAGAACTTCCGCTTCGCGGCACCGCTGGCGGACCGGCATTACGTGATCGAGCACGGGCGTGTGGTGGAACAGATCGCCGCCGACGAGCTTGACGCCAAACAGGACCAGTTGAACAGGCACCTGAGTGTCTGATCAAAGGTGAGGGACACGCCCCCACCCAATACAACAAGAAGGGGAAACAACATGCTCAAGAACTGGAAGACAGGTATCACCACCGTGGCCGCTGCCGCAGCGGTCTCACTCCCCATGGCCGCCAGCGCGGAGCTGTCGGACGACGTACTGAAGATCGGCGTCCTCAGTGACATGTCCGGTGTCTACAAGACCCTGGAGGGCCCCGGCGCCGTGGTTGCCGCGGAGATGGCCGTTGAGGATTTCGGCGGTTCCATCATGGGTACCCCCATCGAGATTGTCTCGGCGGATCACCAGAACAAGGCGGACATCGCTGCCAGCACCGCCCGGGAGTGGATCGATGACGACGAGGTGGATATGCTGACGGCCCTGGACAACTCGTCCGTGGCCCTGGCGGTGCAGGGGCTGGCCTCGGAGCGCAAGGTGATCACCATGAACACCGGTGCCGGCACCACCGCCCTGACCGAGGAACAGTGCACGCCCTATGGCATCCACTATGTGTACGACACCCACGCCCTGCCGGTGGGGACCGCCACCGCCATGGTGAAGAACGGCGGCGAGAAGTGGTTCTTCCTCACCGCTGACTACGCCTTCGGCCACTCCCTGCGGGACAACACCGGCGCCGTGGTGAAGGAGCTGGGCGGCGAAGTGGTCGGCAGCATCGAACACCCGCTGTCCACCAATGACTTCTCGTCCTACCTGCTGCAAGCCCAGTCCTCCGGTGCGGAAGTCATCGGCCTGGCCAATGCCGGCCAGGACACGGTCAACGCCATCAAGCAGGCCAACCAGTTCCAGATTGTGCAGGGCGGACAGAAACTGGCCGGCATGCTGGTGTTCATCACCGATGTGCACAGCATGGGCCTGGATATCGCCCAGGGCCTGCAATTCACCACCGCCTTCGTGTGGAACCAGGACGAGGAAGCCCTGGAGTGGTCCAACCGCTTCTATGAGCGCCACGGCGCCATGCCCACCATGGTGCAGGCGGGTGTCTATTCCGCCGTCAGCAACTACCTGAAGGCGGTGGACGACGTGGGCACCGACGACAGCGATGCGGTACGGGCGAAACTGGGTGAAATGGAGCTGAACGACTTCTTCGTGAAGAACGGCAAGATCGCCCCCAACGGCTCCATGCTGCACGACATGTTCCTGGTGGAAGTGAAATCCCCGGACGAGTCCGAGAGCGAGTGGGACCTGCTGGAAGTGGTCTCCCGGATTCCGGCGGATCAGGCCTACATCACCATGGAAGAGACCAAGTGCAGCCTGGTTAACCAGTAACGGGCAACGCCCTTAACCAATAAGAACAAGAGGGGATAACCGACGTGTCGATGCAGGTCCTCATGGCCCAGGCACTGCTTGGGCTGAACGTAGGTGTGTTCTACGCCATGCTGAGTCTTGGCCTGGCGGTGATATTCGGTCTGCTGAATATCATCAACTTCGCCCACGGCGCCATGTACATGCTGGGGGCGTTCGTCGCACTGATCGGTTATTCCTACCTGGAACAATGGTTCGGTATCAGCCTGCAGATCGGCTTCTGGGGGTCGCTGATCGTGGCGCCCCTGGTGGTCGGCCTGCTGGGCATTCTCATCGAGCGCACCATGCTCAAGCGACTGGCGGACCTGGACCATATCTACGGCCTGCTGCTGACCTTTGGTATCACCCTTATCCTGCAAGGGCTGTTTGCCAACTATTTCAACGTCTCCGGCACCCCTTACCCGGGCCAGCCGGAGGTGCTTGGCGGCGTGCTCAACCTGGGGTTCATGTATTTCCCCACCTACCGCATGTTCGCCATCGTCTTCTCCCTGGTGGTGTGTTTCGCCACCTGGTACGTCATCGAACACACGCGACTGGGGTCACGGCTGCGGGCGGGTGTCGAGAACCCGCAACTGACCCAGGCCTTCGGCCTTAATGTGCCGCTGATGGTCACCCTCACCTTCGGCTTCGGCGCCGCCCTGGCGGGCCTGGCCGGGGTACTGGCGGCGCCCATCTACTCGGTCAGCCCGCTGATGGGGGCGGACCTGATCATCGTGGTGTTCGCGGTGGTGGTGATCGGCGGCATGGGGTCCATCATGGGGGCGATCCTGTCCGGGCTTGCCCTGGGGCTGGTGGAAGGCCTGACCAAGGTGTTCTATCCACCGGCGGCCAATACCGTGATTTTCTTCCTGATGGTGCTGGTGCTGCTGTTCCGCCCGGCCGGTCTGTTTGGCAAGGAGAAGTAACCCCATGATGAATAAAGTGCTGTTTGCCATCATGCTGATGCTGGGGTTGATTGCGCCTTTCCTGGCCTACCCCGTGTTTGTCATGGACCTGCTCTGCTTTGCCCTGTTCGCCTGCGCCTTCAACCTGCTGCTGGGCTACGCCGGGCTGCTCTCCTTTGGCCATGCCGCCTTCTTTGGCGGCGCTGCCTACATTGCAGGCTACACCCTCAAGGAGTGGGGCTTTCCGCCGCTGCTGGGCATCCTGGCCGGCACCGGCTTTGCCTTCCTGATCGGGGTGGTGTTCGGTTTCCTGGCCATCCGCCGCCAGGGTATCTATTTCGCCATGGTCACCCTGGCCCTGGCCCAGATCATCTACTTCCTGTGCCTGCAACTGCCGTTCACCGGCGGCGAGAACGGCCTTCAGGGCATTCCCCGGGGTAAGCTGTTCGGGCTGATCGACCTGGGCAATGAGATCAGTATGTACTACCTGGTGTTCGCCATCTTCCTGGTAGGTTTCGGCATTATCTACCGGACCATTCACTCGCCTTTCGGGGAAGTGCTGCAGGCCATCCGGGAAAACGAATCCCGGGCCCTGTCCCTGGGGTACGACGTGGACCGCTTCAAGCTGCTGGCGTTCGTGCTGTCAGCCACCATGGCGGGACTGGCGGGGTCCACCAAGGCGCTGGTGTTCCAGTTCGCCTCGCTGACCTCGGCCCACTGGCAGACCTCCGGTGAGGTGGTGCTGATGACCCTGGTGGGCGGACTCGGCACGGTGTTCGGGCCAGTGTTGGGCGCGATCACGGTGGCCACCCTGACCCACGAGCTGGGCTCCTTCGGCTCCTGGGTGCAGGTGATCCTGGGCACCATCTTCGTGGTGGTGGTGCTGGTGTTCCGCCGGGGCATCATCGGCGAGATCCATCACCGGCTGGAGCGGCGCAAGGCGGCCCAGGCGGCCGCCGACAACGACTGACGGTTCCCGACGTCAGCTCACCAGTCCTTTCAGGTAGGCCAGGTCGTCCTCGTTGATGGCAACCCCCAACTGTTCCGCCTCGGCCCGTTGCCGGTAACGTCGGTCCCCGGGCTGGCGCTGCTGGCCGGCACCCACCATGGCTTGTACCAGGGCTTCGGTGCGATCGGCAAAGTTGCTGCCGGCGCCCCGGGCCGGATCGATCACGATAATCAGCTCCCCGGTCCAGGGCGTCTTGGCCCCCGGGTGGCCCGACCAGTCGAACTCGAAGGAAAAGTTGCCGCCGGTCAGCGCCGCCGCCAGCAATTCCACCATCATGGACAGGGCCGAGCCCTTGTAGCCGCCGAACGGCAACAGGGCGCCGCCGTCCAGAATCCGTTGCGGATCACGGGTAGGCTGACCGTCGGCGTCCACCCCGTAACCTTCCGGCAGGGTTTTCCCCTCCTTCGCGGCAATCTGCACATCACCGTGGGCAATGGCACTGGTGGCCAGGTCAAACACCAGTGGGTCATGGCCGGCGCGGGGTGCCGCAAAACTGATGGGGTTGGTACCAAACAGCGGCTTGCGTCCACCGGCGGGCACCACGCAGGCCATGCTGTTGACCAGCGCCAGGGCCACCAGCCCCTCCCGGGCAAAGGGCTCCACGTCCGGCCAGAGCGCGGCGAAATGGTGGGAGTTGCGGATGGCCATCAGGGCAATGCCATTTTGCCGCACTTTCTCCATCAGCAGTCCACGCCCGGCTTCCAGCGCCGGCTGGGCAAAACCGTTACCGGCGTCCACCGCCACAAAACCGGGGGCGCAGTCCTCCACCCGCGGTTCGGCCCTGCCGTCCACCCACCCGCTCGCCAGTGTGGACAGGTACCCGGGTATGCGGAACACGCCATGACTGTCGGAGCCGTCCCGCTGGGCGCTGGCGCAGTTGCGGGCCAATACAGCGGCCACGGCCTCTGAGGTGCCATGGCGCTGAAAAGCAGCCGTCAGCAGCGACACAAGATTATCGAAGGGGATATGGACCTGGGGCATAAGGTGACTTCCGGTTGACCACTGGATGCCATCAACCATGCGACGATCCGGTTGCCGTGTCAAAACCTGGAATCACCGGACAGCCGGCCTATTCGGGCTATCTCGGGGCAATCAGGGGGGCCAGAATCTGATAGTCCTGGTGGGCAACCGGTGTCACTCTCTTTGCCCCGACATTTTTCAGATAGCGTGAAAGTTGTGGTGACGGTGTCATCATCAGTTCCCGGACACGTGCCCTGACCGGCTCGCAAAGCCGGGCCGAAAACACAAACGGATCGTAGTGGAGCGGGCCGGACCGCCAGATAACCCGGAGCTCGTCGACGGAGACCTTTCCCCGCCGCACGTATTCGTCGACCCGGGAACTGGAGACAAAGGCACCATCGACCCGCCCGGCAATCAAGGCATCCAGCGCCCGGTCATGACCGCCGGTATAGGTCAGGGTGCCAAAGAAAGCGTCAAATCCATCACCGGACGTAACGGGAAACAGGGCCCGGGGAATCAGGTTACCGGAGGTGCTGGCCGGATCACCCAATGCCACACTGGCGCCACGAAGGTCCGGGGGCTCGTGGAAGTCACCGTCGGCTCGAACCAGCAACATTGAATAATAGAAGCTTCCTTCCGTCGTGAACGGACCACCCTCCATTGCCAGCGACGCGAACGGCATTAATCCCGGCTCCCGTCGCACCGCCAGGATGTAGGCCGCCGGCCCCATCACCCCCATATCGGCTGCGCCGGTGGTCACGGCGTCCATCACACTGTCGTAGGAACTGGCCGGCAGGATATCCACCGGCACTCCCAGCCCCTCCGCCAGCAGGTCCGCCAGCGGCCGGAATTCCCGCACCTGCTCCTGCACATCCTTCTTGGGGATCAGGGTAAACTGGAAACGGTCGATACCACAGGCCGTCACCGGGTGTCTGTCGGCCAGGGCATCCAGCGATAGCGACAGGAGGAGTACAAACCAGGTTGATTTCAGGGTCATACCAGGGATTCCGTTTCTCCAAACCGTTCGATAAAGGCCGGGATATCCTGCGCCGGCATGGGGCGACCGAGGTGATAGCCCTGGGCCACATCGCAACCGGCCACCTTGAGGTGGACCAGTTGCTCCCGGGTTTCCACCCCCTCCGCCACCACCTTGAGAGACATTCGTTTGGCCAGGATGATGGTGGACGACACAATAGGACTGTCGTCATGGGTGTTGCAGATACTGGCAATCAAGCTGCGATCGATCTTGAGCTTGTCCACCGGCACCGCTTCCAGATGGGCAAAACCGGCGTATCCGGTGCCGAAATCGTCCAGGGCCAGGCGTATACCCGCCTTGCGTAGCACATGCAATTGTTCAACCGCCTGCTCATCGAGCATGGCCGTCTCGGTGATTTCCAGCTCCAGCTGTCCAGGTTTGAGGTGGTACTCCGCCAGCAGGTTCATCACCTTGGCCGGGAAGTCACTCTGGGCAAGCTGGTGGGGAGAGACGTTGACCGCCACCGGCGTCACCGGCAGGCCCTCATGGCGCCAGCGGCGCATCTGCTCGCAGGCAAGGCGGATGACCTCAATGCCCAGGGGGAGGATAAAGCCGCTGCTTTCCGCCAGGTCGATGAACCGGTCCGGGAACAACAGCCCGAACTCCCGATGCTGCCAACGCACCAGGGCCTCATAGCTGACCACCTCCTGGGTTTCCAGATCCACCTGGGGCTGATAATGAAGGATGAAGTCGTGGTTGCGCAGCGCCTCGGCGAAGGACTGTTCCAGCAGGAACCCTTCCACATCCTTCAGGTTCAGGGACTGGTCGAAGAACCGGTAGTGGCCGCGACCGGCCTTCTTGGCTGAGTACATGGCGGCATCCGCCGCCTGCACCAGGTCCTCCAGGGACTGGCCATCCCGTGGGCAGATGGCGATACCGATACTCGGGCTGTTATTGATTTCCACGCCATCCAGTTCATAGGTGGCGGACAGGTGCTGACTGAGGGACAGCACCCAATGCTCGATATCCTCCTCCCGCCGCTGGCCGGCCAGCATGACCACGAACTCATCACCACCGAAGCGGGCCGCCAGGTCCGCCGGCTCCAACGATCGCTGTATGCGCCCGGCTACCGCCTGAAGCAGCAGGTCCCCCACTTTGTGGCCCAGGGAATCGTTCACCGCCTTGAAACGGTCCAGGTCGATAAAGATCAATGACGATAGCCGCCGATTGCGACGCTGCTCCTCCAGCAGACCGTTTGCCACCTCCATGAACTGGCGCCGGTTAAGCAGCCCGCTCAGGTGATCAATGGCGGCAGCCCGACTGCTGCGCGCGTGTTCCATCTCCAGTCGCTCGATCAGTTGCCGCTTGGTGGCCTCTGATGCCTGCAGGGCCTGGAAGGCCTGTTGCTGGCCAATCAGGGTACGCCTTAGCCAAAGGATGATGGCCGTCACCAGCAGTGTCATCAGGACATTCAGTATCAACTGGCGGACGTGTCCGGCCTGCAATGGACGCAGTATTTCGTCCACCGACTGGTTGACCACCAGGGTGAATCCCCGGTCCAGACGGCTGACATACTGCCTTTGCAGTTCCTGCCCGCCAGTGCCCGTGATCATGCCACCCAGTTGCATCTCAGCATCACCGGTCGCCTGGATTCTCCCGACGCCCTCGCCGCCGGTAATGACCCCGCCACTGTCGGCCCGTATCCACTCCCGGCCGGTCTCGTCCAGGATCTGTATGAAGGTGGTATCACCCATCGACACGCGCTGCAGCAATCCGACCAGGTAGCCCACATCCAGTTCCATCAGGAAAATGCGATCTCCGGTACGGGCCGGAATCAATACCGGCAACCGCCAGACCGGCCTGTCCATGCTGCTGGCCTCGTCACCCAGGCGCTGAGGAATCATGGGCACATCACCAAACCTTTGCTGGTGCTCCCGGAACTGCATCAGCCAGGCACCGGCCAGCGTATCGCGGGAGGTCGGGTGGGAGGCATACTGAACCTCGCCAGCGGGACTGTAGAGCGCCAGTCGATTAAACAGCGGATCCTCCGCCAGAAGGTTAACCACCATGTCCCCCCGCCGACGCCCGGGCTCGATGCCCTTGTCAATCAGTCCCGCCAGGGCACTGGCACGGTCGATCATCTGCTTCATGCTTTCCGAGGAAATCAGAGCCAGGTTACGGTGTTCCACTTTCCGGGTGGAGAGGATTTCCTGACGGGAACTGGTCACCTGGTATAGAAACAGGGCCCAGATAAAGATGACAATCAGCAGCCCCAGCAGGATAGTGGCCTGCTGGACGCGGCTGGAAGCTGGTCCGTGGGTGATAGCCATGGAGGATCTGTCTCAAATGGGGCCCGGGTTGCGAAAAATGACGGAACACCATCCACTGGCCATACTCCTGACGGGCCCACAGTAGTGACGCGCCAACGAAGATGTTACAAAAGCTACATGTCAAAGTGGTTACAGGGGAGTCACCGATGCGACGCAACATATTGATTACCGGCGCCAGTAGCGGCCTTGGCGAAGGCATGGCCCGGAGCTGGGCGGCAAAAGGCTGCAACCTGGCCCTGTGCGCCCGCCGCACCGAAAATCTGGTGCAGTTGCAGAGTGAACTGCTGGCCGCCCATCCCGGCATACAGGTGGTGGTGCGCTCACTGGATGTGTGCAACCACGATCAGGTGTTCGAGGTTTTCCGGGAATTCCAGCGGGAGCTGGGCACCCTGGACCGGGTGGTGGTGAACGCGGGGATGGGCAGCAAGTCGGCCATCGGCCATGGCGACTTCGCCTCCAACCGTCAGGCGGCGGAGACCAATTTCGTGGCCGCCATCGCCCAGTGCGAGGCCGCCATGGAAATCTTCCGTGAACAGAACAGCGGCCATCTGGTGCTGATGTCGTCGGTAAGCGGTGTGCGGGGGTTCAGGGGGCCGTTTAATGTCTATGCGGCGACCAAGGCAGCCGTGGCCGCCCTGGCCGAGGGACTGCAACTGGATACCCGGGGCACGCCGATCCGGGTGACCAGCATACTGCCCGGCTATATCCTCACCGACATCAACCGGGAGGTGAAGAACGCCCCCTTCCGGGTGGACCTGGAAACCGGCGTCAAAGCCCTGGTCAAGGCCATCGACAGTGAGAAGCGCCGGGCCTATGTGCCCTGGTGGCCCTGGACACCGCTCAGCTACGTGCTCAAGGCGATGCCCTTTGGCCTGTTTGCCCGGGCCATGTAGGCCCGGGCGTAAACGCCCGTCAGAGTGCGTCGACGATTTCCTCAACCTGCAGGCGAACACTCTGCAGGCCACCGCCGGACAAGTACCACAGGCGCGGGGACAGTACCGTCACCCTGATGTCCGCCCCACCGACAGCCGCCAGGTCACTGCGAAGCTGGTCCGCATCCAGTGCCCCGGCGCCGATGGCGGCACTGCGGTCCACCACGAACAGGTGCTCCGGTGCCATGTCAGACAAGACCTCCGGCGTCACCGGGGTGAACACCCGGGTACCACGAGTGACCGACTCAACACCTTCCGGCACCGGCGGCTGTTCCAGGTCCAGCAACTGGAACACGACCGCCTCGTCCCGCAGTGAGAAGTTGCCATCGTTATGGGTGACCACCACCACCTGCGGATTACCGGCGATCCCGGCCCGTTGCTGGTCGACGAAATCCCAGAGTTCCCGCAGGTCTTCGTCCGCTTCATTGTACAGGCCGTACAGGGTGGCCAGTCCCAGCACGCGAACCTGGACCGCTTCGCGGTAGTCGTCCCCCAGCAGGGACACATCCTGTACCTGAACGATTTCCTCGAGGGCCTCAAGGCTGTCGCCCTGACGACCGGTGACCAGCACCAGGTCCGGTGCCACGTCGGCCACCACATCCAGATCCGGGGTCTTCAGGTTGCCGGCATCGGGGCGGTCATCCGCCAGCTCACCCAGGTAGTCCGGCAGTCCGGTCTTCGGCACCGCCAGGATCTTGTCCTCAAGACCCAGTTCCACCAGGGTATCGGTGGCACCGTGGTCAAAGCTGATCACCGTGGGGCCCGCAACATCCTTCGACAGGGTGCTGCAACCAGACAGGATCGCCGCGCCCGCCAGGGCCAGTAAACAGGTTCGAATCGTGTTCATGGGGTTCTCCCGCTTCAGAAATCGACCGTCAGGCCGAGGTTAACGCGACGGCCATCCAGGACGACACCGTAGGTATCGTTGGTCACCTCTTTATCGGCCACATTGTAGAGGCCCGCCTTCACCCGCGCGCTATCGTTCAGCGCGTACACCATGCCGACGTCCACAAAGGTGTAGTCCGGCGTACCGTCTTCCATGCTGGTGCGGCTCAGGTAGTCGGTGGTTTCGCCCCGGTAGTTGGCGTCAAGCCACAGGTTCAGCCGGTTGGTGCTCTGCCAGTCCAGGCCGGCGTTGGCCATGTGTTTGGGAATCTTGTTGAGGGGCTCGCCCTCGAACTCGCCGGATTTCTGCTCGGAATCCGTGTAGGTGTAACTGGAACTGAAGGTCAGTGCCGGCGTGATGCCATAGTCCAGGGACAGCTCCACGCCCTGCATGGAGGCTTCATCAATGTTGTCACGGGTACTCAGGAACAGGTAGTTGTTGCCCTGGTAGGCACACTGCCAGGTGGACGGATCGTTGCTGTCGCCACCCGGATCACAGAACCGGTCTTCGGCGATCTTGTCGTCGAATTCGGTGTAAAACACCATCGCACTGGCGTCCAGGTCCGTGGCCAGGCTGTTGAAGACAAAGCCAGCTTCATAGCTGACGCTGGTTTCCGGCTCCAGATCCTCGTTGCCGATGATCAGCGCCCGGGGATGGGGGGCGGGGGAACCGCGACCACCGGTGCCACGGCCAAAGCCTTCGGTGGCTTCCGGCAGGCTGGGCTGTTTATAACCCGTGGACACGCCACCCTTCAGGGTCCACTCCGGTGTGATGTGGTAGTTGGCGTAGACTCGGGGCGTCCAGTGGCCACCAAACAGTTCGTCGTCGTTGTAGCGAATGCCGGTGGTGACATTCAGGTCGTCCAGGACCGACCACTCGACTTCAGCGTAAAGGGCTCCAATCCATCGGTCCACCGACGCGGTGGCTGTTGGTATGTCGGTGCCCAGCAGACCATTGGTTTCATCGGTCAGGTCTTCGTATCGGTACTGGCCGCCAAAGGTCACGATATGCCGTCCCATCAGGGTGGTGCCCTGGGTATTGAAGGTGGTGATCTCTTCCCGCTTCTCCAGGTCCTGCTCACGCTCGGACACATCGTGCTGCAGGTAGGTGTCCAGGGTCAGGTTGTTGTAGGTGCCCCGGTGGCCAAGCAGGTAAACATCCTTGTGGTAGGTGTAGGTGCTGGGGTCCTCGCCTTCTGCAATACTCACCCCAGGATTGTGGGTGTACTCCAGTTCCGCCGTGTTGTAGCCCAGCTCGATCTCATTCCGGTCGTTGGGGGTGAAGATCAGTTTTGCCCCGCCCTGGCGACGGTCGCTGTCCGGGGTACTTTCGGCGTTGTCGTCACCGCCGATGTAATGGCTCTCTTCGGTACCCTGCCAGGAACCGTCAAACTGCAGCCCCAGCAGGCCCGGCACGATGGCGCCGCTGGCGTAGGCGCTGACCAGTTGCGAGTCTTCGTTCAGGTCACTGAGGGACTTGGTGTATTCCGTGGTTACCGAGCCGTGCCATTCCTCGGTGTTCTTTTTGGTGATGATGTTGATCACACCACCCATGGCTTCGGAGCCGTACAGGGACGACATGGGGCCACGGATCACCTCAATCCGCTCGATGGCGGAGATGGGCGGCAGGGCTATCTGCTTGCCACCGTCGCTGCCGTTGGTGTTGATGTTCCGGCCCGCCGACACCGGGCGGCCGTCCACCAGGTACAGGGTGTAGCCTTCGGTCATGCCCCGGATGGTGATGTCCCTGGCATTGCCACCACCGTTGACGTAGACGCCGGGAATGTTGCTCACGGCATCGGTAATGTCGGTGTAGGAATGCTTTTCCAGTTCCTCCGCCGGAATCACGGAAATGCTGGCCGGCGCATCCGAAATGTTCTGCTCGAAACCCGAGGCCGTGACGACGATCTCGTCGAGTTCGGTGGATTCGGTCTGAGCCATGGCGGATCCGGCGTTAGCCAGGGCCACGGCGGATGCCAGCAGCGTCATACGGCGATGCATGGAAAACTCCTTGTGTCTGAATGGTTCGCTGTTTATCGAAGACCCGCACCTAAATGCAAATCAATATCATTTGCGGCGAACATTAACACAAGGCCATCATTGACTGCGCGGTATGATGCGTTCCGTTTCATGGAACGATGGCATCGGACTCCCCCGACATCGTCTGCCGCTTCCACTGCGCCGGCGTGGCGGACCGTACATTCTGCATGAACAGGCGGGTGCGCCTGGGCAATATGCCGTGGGGATAGAGCATGCTGACCGGCAGGACCGGCCCCTGCCAGTCCGCCATACAGAGTTCAAAGGCCCCGGGGTGGGCCTGCAGGCGTTTTTCCGCCAGCCAGTGGGGAATCAGTCCGACCCCACGACCGGCGGCAATGGCATCACCCTGGACCGTGTACTGGTCGACACTGAACCGGCCGGCCCGGGGCATGATCGGATAGGAGCCGTGTACCGGGTGATTCAGTACCACGCCGGCGTTATCGGCTCCCAGCATGTCAATCCAGGCGTGGGTATCCAGGTCCGCCGGCGATTCCGGGCAACCATGCTTGCTGAAATACTCCCGGCTGCCATACACCCCCTGGGTCAGGTGGCCCAGCAACTCGCACCGGAAATTGCCCTCCGGTGGCGTGCCCAGCCAGACGCAAACCCCTTCCACCAGTTCTTCCGGCACGGCCCGCTGGGTCCGGACAGACACACTCAGACCCGCGTGCTGATCCCGGAATCGCTCCACCATCCGGGCAAACCAGCCCCGCACGAAGGCTTCGTGGCAAAAGAGCTCCAGTGTGCCGCTAACACCCGCCCGCAGTTCATCCAGTGCGTCGAACCCCTGCGAGACCAGTTCCAGGATTTCATTGCTGTAGCGGTAGAACACCCTGCCGGCATCGTTGGGGAAGATGCGCTTCGACTGCCGCAGCAGCAGGGGCTGACCCACGGCCTCCTCCAACTGACGGATACGGCGACTGAGGGTGGACTTGGGCAGGTCCAGGTCCCGGGTGCTGGCGGTGAGGCTTCCGGTTTTCACAACGGAGACAAAGGCTTCCAGCTCTTTGAGGTCGTACATGGCGGCGATCGTTCCAGGTTATGCAACAGGTCGTGCCAATCTATCAGCTTTATTAAATTAATGCGAACAATTATCATTACCCGACTTCTTGCCATGGCCGCCTGTTGCGGCGGTCTTCTGTCGGAGAGTCCCTCACTATGTCGTACCTGAAACGCCCACGGGTGTTGACCGCCCTGCTCTCAACCCTTGTCATCGGTGCCCTGAGCGGACCACTGCACGCGAATACCCGTACCATCACCACCGCCTTTGGTGAGGTGGAGGTGGAAGGCCAGCCGGAGACCGTTGTCACCCTGTACGAGGGCGCCCTGGACTCCGCCATTGCCGTTGGTGCCCAGCCCGTGGGTGCGGTGATCACCCGTGGTGGCCAGAACGTCGCCAACTACATCCAGGAAGCCGCTGGCGATATCGAGATTGTGGGCACCCCCGGCGAGACCAACCTGGAAGCGGTCATCGCCCTGCAGCCGGACATCATTCTGGCCTCCGCCTGGACCAGCGAGGAGCAGTACCAGCTACTGTCCCGTATCGCGCCGACCATTGTGCTGGACGTTCCGGCCTACCAGAACGATACCTGGAAGCGCGAACTGACCCTGTTCGCCCGCGCCCTGGGCCGTGAGGACCGCGCCTCGGAAGTGATTGCCAGGGTGGAGCAACGGGCCGCGGAGGTTCGTGCCCGGGCTGAAGCCGCTGCCGACGAAGGCCAGCGTGATACCGCCCTGGTGCGCTGGATGCCCCAGGGCCCGCTGGTGATGGCCGAAGGCCTGTTCTCCGCCACCGTGCTGGCATCCGCCGGCTTCGAGGTGGACGACGCCGACCTGGTGAAGGAAGGCCGCCCCCACAGCCAGCCCCTGAGCCAGGAAAACCTGTCGCTGATGGACCATAGCTGGATCTTCCTGGCCACCCTGAACGAGGATGGCCGCGAGGCCCTGGCAGCCGCCCGTGAGGCGCCGGCCTTCCAGCGCCTGGAGGCCAACGACACCGACCAGATCGTACCGGTGGATGGCACCCTGTGGACCAGCGCGTCCGGCCCCCTTGCCGCCCTGGCCATTCTGGACGACATCGAGGCCGCACTGAAGTAATCCATGGCAGTCACCCTCAGAAGCACCCTTGCATCTTGTGCCTTTGCACCGCCACTTGCCGTGGCGGTTTTTTTCGTTATGGCCACCGCTCTCGCCAGCCTGCTCTGGGGCGCCGGCCCGGTGTCGGCCATCGAAGCCCTGCCGGTGCTGTTCGGGCAAGGTACCGAGGAAGCCCGCTTTGTGGTCACGGAACTGCGGCTGCCCCGTCTTGCCACCGGTATTGTCGCCGGCATTGCCCTGGCTGTAAGCGGTGCCCTGCTTCAGTCCCTGACCCGCAACCCGCTGGCGGAACCCGGCCTGCTGGGGGTCAGTGGCGGCAGCGCCTTTGCCGTGGCCATTGCCATCCTGCTGGGGGCCAGTTCCGCCACCATGACCACGCTGGTGGCCCAGACCGGCGCCCTGGCCGGCTGTTCCCTGGTTATGCTGGCCACCCGTTCCCGGGGTCTGGCGGCCGACCCCGTGCGGCTGGTGCTGGCTGGCGCCACGGTGACCGGCCTGCTGCTGTCGCTGACATCGGTGCTGATGCTGGCGGATCAGCGGGCTGCGGACGAGATACGCTTCTGGATCACCGGCAGTATCGCCGGTACACCGCTGTCCCACCTCAGGGCAGTGGGACCGTCCCTGTTGGTCGCCGGCGTACTGGTGGTTTTGGTGGCCTCACCACTGGCGGCCATGTCGCTGGGGGAACGGGCCGCCATGGGGCTGGGCCACAAGCCGGGCCGCATCCGGCTGCTGGTGATCATTGCGGTTGCCCTGCTGGTGGGCGGCGCCACGGCCCTGGCCGGCCCCCTGGCCTTTATCGGCCTGGTGGTGCCCTTTATCGCCCGCGCCCTGGCCGGCCCGGATATCCGCAAGACCCTCTGGCTGTGCCTGCCCATCGGCCCGGGGCTGCTGCTCCTGGCGGATACCATGGCACGGGTGGTCGCGGCCCCCTCGGAGTTGCCGCTGGGCGTGATTACCGCGCTGATCGGCGCACCGGTGCTGCTGATGATTGTCCGTTCCGGGCGTATGCCAACGCTATGAGAACCACTGCCATGACCCTGCTGACCACCCGCCAACGCAACGCCTCCACCAACCTGGCCCTCGCCCTGGCCCTGGTGGCGGCGGTTACCGCCTCCCTGGCGCTGGGAACGGTGGCGGTTCCCCCTGAAGCGATACTGGATGTGCTGGCAGGCGGCGGCGATGCCATCCACCAGTTTGTTATCCGGGAACTGCGGCTGCCCCGGGTGCTTGCCGGTGCCCTGACCGGCGCCGCCTTTGCCCTGGCCGGCTGCATGATGCAGACCGTGGCCCGCAACCGCCTGGCAACCCCGGGCATCATCGGCATTGATAACGCCGCCACCGCCTTTGCCGTGGCCTCGGTGGTCGGCACCGGTATCGCCGTGGCGCCATCGGCCATGGCCCTCACCGGCGCGGCCGCCGCCACCGCCCTGGCCTTCGGGTTGGCCGGTGCCAACGGCACCCGTGGCTACCGCTTCATTATTGCCGGTCTGGGCATCGGCGCCATTGCCGGGGCCGTCACCCAGGTGATGCTCAGCCGCGTGGCCATTGACGCCGCCAATGCCGCCTTCCCGTGGACCGTGGGCAGCCTGAACGCCCGGTCGGCAACCGCCGTGCAGGTGCTCGCCCTCGGCTTGGCGATCGGCTACGGTCTGGCCATCGCCCTGGGCCCGGCACTGACCACCCTGCAGTTTTCGGATCCGGTGGCCATCAACCTGGGCACCCGCCTGAAGCGGATCCGCGCCCTGAGCCTGGCCTGCGCGGTGTTGCTCACCGGCCTGGCGGTCGCCGTCGCCGGCCCCGTGGGCATGGTGGCCCTGCTGGCACCGGAACTGGCCCGTGCCCTGAGCCGTGCCGGCAAGGTGCCGCTGACCGCGTCGGCCCTGGCCGGTGCGGCCTTCATGGTGGCGGCGGACCTGGTGGGCCGGCTGGCCCTGGCGCCCCTGGAACTGCCGGTGGGACTGGTGACCGCCATCGCCGGCAGCCCGTACCTGATCTGGATTCTTGTCAAACCTTCCACCCGGAGCCTGTCATGACCGATGCCACCCCAATGCCCCGACTGGAAGCCCAGGACCTGACCCTGGCCCATCGCCATACGCCGGTGATCAACCAGCTCAACCTGACGCTGCCCCCGGGTCAGGTGACCGCCATTGTCGGCCCCAACGGTTGCGGCAAGTCCACCCTGCTGAACGGACTCGCCCGGGTGCACGCGCCCGCTGGCGGCGCGGTGCTGCTGGATGGCGGCGATATCCACAGCCAGCCCAGCCGCGAGGTGGCCCGCAAGCTGGCCCTGCTGCCCCAGGACAACTCGGCGCCGGAAGGGCTGACCGTGACCGACCTGATCCGCTTCGGTCGCCAGCCTCACCAGGGCTGGCTGCAGCGCTGGACCGCCGACGACCAGGCTGTCCTGGAGCAGGCCCTGGCGGCGGCAGACCTGTTGCCACTGGCCGACCGCCCCCTGGACACCCTGTCCGGTGGCCAGCGGCAACGGGCCTGGATCGCCATGAGCATTGCCCAGCAAACGCCCCTGCTGTTGCTGGACGAGCCCACCTCCGCCCTGGACCTGGGGCACCAGATCGAGGTGTTCGAACTGATCCGCCAGCTTGCCCACCAGGGCAAGACCGTGGTGATGGTGGTGCACGACCTGGTCAGTGCCTGTCGCTATGCCGACCACCTCATTGCAATGACGGACGGCACCATCCAGGCCCAGGGAGCCCCCGGTGACATCCTGGACCAGTCACTGATTCACCGGCTGTACGGCGTCCACTGCGATGTCATCCAGGACCCGGCCAGTGGCACCCCGGTACTGGTCAATCTCCGCAAAACACCGTGAGCCCAACTGTCATGAAGCTGTAATCACCATAAGTTATAAATGCGACCACATTTATTTCTTCGGAGATGCAGTAATGTCCGAAAATGCCTCCCTCCTGGTAGAACAACTCTGGCAACTCAAGCGGCTGGTGGATCGCGGCGAATGCAGCGATATCCAGTTTGTCCACCTCAACAATCTGCTGCGGGAACCCAACTACCGGGCCGATGTATTGCGTCGGGCGGAGAGCTCCGGTTCGGACAAGGTCCGCAAGCTGGTGAAGGACATCCGGGACAACGACCCGGGCAAAGCCCTGATGGCCAACCCGGACAACCGCCAGGCGCCGTTCCGGGAGCCCGACGAGGAGAAGCCCCGTAAGCGTCGCCGCCACCTGACCTGGATTGCGCCGGTCCTGGTGGCCGGTGCCGTGGCCACCGTGGGGTTCACGGCCCTGGAGCCCCAGACCATCCGCATCACCGACGACATCACCACCGCCACCACCTGGGAAGGTGACAAAACCTACGTGTTGGAAGACATCATATTTGTGGAAAACGCCAGCCTCACCATCGAGGCGGGCGCCACCATCAAGGGGGAGAACGGTGCCGCCCTGATCGTAACCCGGGACAGCCAGCTTTTCTCCCGCGGGCGCCCCGACAAGCCCGTGGTGTTCACCAGCGCCCAGGACGCAGGTGCCCGATCACGGGGTGACTGGGGAGGCGTGGTTCTGCTGGGCAGCGCCCCGGTCAACCAGCCATCCCCCCAGATCGAAGGCATCCCCGACAGCGACCAGCGGGGCAGCTTTGGCGGCACCAACGCCACGGACAGCTGTGGCGTGGTGGAATACACCCGTATCGAGTTCGCCGGCTTCGAGGTGTACCAGAACAACGAGCTGAACGGCCTGACCCTGGGGGGCTGTGGCAGCAATACCATTATCCGCCATGTGCAGGTGCACCGGGCGCTGGACGACGGTATAGAAATGTTCGGTGGCACCGTGGACCTGCAGCATATCCTGGTAACCGGTGCGGCGGATGACAGCATTGACTGGGACTGGGGCTGGCGCGGCCGGGTCCAGTTTGCGGTGATCCAGCAGCACGCGGATGTCGGCGACAATGCTTTCGAGGGGGACAACAACGGCAACCAGCACGAGGCAACGCCACGCTCGGAGCCAGTGTTCTACAACGTGACCCTGGCCGGTACCGGACAGAGCGCCAAGACCCATCGGGGCATGGTGCTGCGCGAGGGCACCGGCGGGCACTTCCACAACATGATCATCGACAGCTATGCCATCGAAGCCGTGGATACCCGTGACGAAGCCCGTGCCCTGGTGGCCAGTGGCAAGCTGACCTTCAGCCACAACATCCTGGCCAGCACCGGCAGTATCGCCGGCCAGCAGCAGGAGCGGGGTGACAGTGACGATGATTTCGGCTTTGACGAGCAAGCCTGGCTGAAGGCAGCGGAAAGCGTGAACCTGATCAGACTGGAAAGCGCCCTGCACCCGGCAGCCCGTAACCCGACGTCACCGGATTTCCGTCCCCGGATCCCCCTGAGCGATATGCCGGCAACCACACCACCCAAGAGCGAGTTTTTTGACGAATCAGCTACTTTCTCAGGCGCCATCAACCCCCGTAGTCCTGGCGACTGGCTGGAGGGCTGGACCGCCTACCCGGAGGCCTGAACCCGGGAGTCTCCGCGGCAAAACGTGTAGAATGCTCTCTTTCCGGAACATCCGGACAGGGCCAGGGGTCTGCGACTTTCCACCGCGCAGCCCCCAGGCCCTGTCCGGCAGGTGGCCGGGTTACCAGCAGTAAAGAGAGGCGCCATGAACCAGGTTATCGATCTACTCAAATCCCACCGTTCGATCCGCAAGTTCACTGACCAGAGCATTCCCCGGGACCTGTTCCTGGAGCTGATCCGTGCCGGCCAGAGCGCGGCCACCTCCAGCCATGTGCAGGCCTACTCCATTATTCATGTCAGGAACCCGGACAACCGCGAGAAAATTGCCGAACTGGCCGGCGGGCAGCCGTATATCGCCACCTGTTCGGATTTCCTGGTGTTCTGTGCCGACATGAAGCGCCCCACGGACTCGGCGGAGCGCACCGGTGCCGAGGTGGTCCGGGGCATGACCGAACAGTTCCTGGTGGCCAGCGTGGACACCGCGCTGATGGCGCAGAACGTGGTGGTGGCCGCCGAGTCCGCCGGGCTGGGCATCTGCTATATCGGCGGCATTCGCAACAATCCCTCCGAAATCAGTGAATTGCTGCAGCTCCCCGACCATGTCTTCCCGGTGTTCGGCCTGTGCCTGGGCTACCCGGACCAGAACCCGGAAGTGAAACCCCGCCTGCCGGTGGAGAGCATCCTGATGGAAGACGTCTACCGGGAGGACGAGGATTCCGTCAACCGCTTCGACGACACCATGCGTACCTACTACCGCCAGCGCACCGGCGGCACCAAGGACACCAACTGGTCCCAGCAGCTCAGCCCGCTGTTCAACGCCAAGCTGCGCGCCCATATGCGGGAGTTTCTGAAGAAGCGGGGCTTTGATCTCAAATAGGATCTATCGGCTCACTTTTCCCAAAAAAATGAGCCGTTAGGGACACCCTAACGGCTCATGATCTTCCTTATGACGGGGCGCAGGTTTTACTCCGTCGGCAGCCTGTAATCCTTGAAGTCGTCGCGGAGCTTGGCCTTCTGCAGCTTGCCGGTGGCACCGTGGGGCAGCTCATCCACGAACACCACGTCATCCGGCAGCCACCACTTGGCGACCCGCTCTTCCAGGAACTTGAGCACATCCTCGCGGGTGACGTCCGCATCCTCGTTCTTCACCGCCACCAGCAGCGGACGCTCCTGCCACTTCTCGTGGCGAACACCGATCACCGCCGCTTCCGCCAGACCCGGATGGGCGATGGCTTCGTTCTCCAGATCGATGGAGCTGATCCATTCGCCACCGGACTTGATCACGTCCTTCACCCGGTCAACGATTTCCATGAAACCGTCCGGGGTGATCACGGACACGTCGCCAGTATGGAACCAGCCGTCCTTGTCCAGGGCCTTCTTGGTGGCTTCCGGGTTCTCGTAGTAACCGCTGATGACCGCGTTGCCGCGCACCAGCAACTCGCCCTGGGACTCGCCATCATGAGGCAGTTCCTTGCCCTCGGCATCGACGATCTTCATCTCCACGCCGAACACCAGTCGGCCCTGGGAGGCCCGCAGGCGCAGTTCCTCATTCCAGTCGCCGTCACGCTGGCTCGGTCGCGGTGTTGCGACGGTACCCAACGGGCTCATTTCCGTCATGCCCCAGCCCTGGATGGCCTCGACGCCAAAGTTGTCGCGGAAGTCCTCAATCATGGACTTGGGCACGGCGGAGCCGCCGATCAGGGTACGCGTGAGGGTGCTGAACTTCTTGCCGGCCTTTTTCATGTAACCCAGCAGACCCAGCCAGACCGTGGGAACGCCCCAGGCGTCAGTGACCTTTTCATCTTCGATCAGATTCGCCAGATTCTCACCATCAAGCCCCGGGCCCGGGAACACCAGCTTGGTGCCGGCGATCAGGCCGAAATACGGCGTGCCCCAGGCGTTTACATGGAACATGGGCACCACCGGCAGAATGGTGGAGCGCTCGTCCAGTGGCAGGCCGGACACCGTCAGCGCAAACAGGGCATGGAGCACGTTGGAGCGGTGGCTGTAGAGCACGCCCTTCGGGTTGCCGGTGGTGCCGGAGGTGTAGCACAGGGATGAAGCGGTGTTCTCGTCGAACTCCGGCCACTCGAACTGGTCGGGCTCGTCCTTGATCAGGGTTTCGTAGCAATAGACCCGGGGCAGGTCCGTCTGCGGCATGTGTTCCTCATCGGTCATCACGATGTAGCCTTCCACATCCGGGAAATGCTCGTGGAGCTTTTCCATCAGCGGCAGGAAGGTCAGGTCCACGAAGATGAACTTGTCCTTGGCGTGATTGATGATGTAGATGAACTGCTCCGCCGGCAGGCGCGGGTTCATGGTGTGGCAGATGGCCCCCATGCCGGAGCTGGCGTAATAGATCTCAAGGTGCCGGTAGGTATTCCAGGCGATGGTGCCGATCCGGTCTTCCTCGGTGACGCCCAGCTTCTTCAGGGCATTGGCCAGTTTGCGGGTACGCTGGGCCAGTTCCGGGTAGGTGTACCGGTGGATGGGGCCCTCGGTGGTGCGGGATACGATCTCCTGATCGGGGTAGTTCCCGGCCGCGAACTCCAGGATCTGGGAAATGAGCAGGGGGCGTTGCATCATGAGGCCATGCATCGGGCGTCTCCTTTGTTGTTATGGTTTGATATCGGGTTGTTATGGTTTCGGTGTCAGGTCGGCGAGCAACCGCTTTATTTTGAACCCATACGATATAGCCACAGGTTGGATCCTGACAAGCCGCTTATATATGTTTTTCTCAGATTTCTTTCCCTATCCCCAGTGTAGTCCACCCCCGGAACACTAGTTCAGGCCATAACGCCGTTCCCGCTGGAAACGGAAGAAACCCTGCTCTTCCTCCCTGGCGATGGTGGGCGCGGTATCGCCAAAGTGCGCCTGCCGGAGACGGTCCAGAGCCTGCTCCAACTGTTCCCCCTGGTATTGCCGGCCAAGCTCCCGGCGTTCGGCCATATAGGCCTCGCCCTCCTGCCAGCGCTGGTTCCGCTGACGGTCCAGTTGCTCCAGTCGGCGAACGTCCTCCTCGCTGTAGCCCATCTGCCGGCGCAGGCTGTCAATGCGCTGCTGCCGTTCCTCCGCAGACATGGCCGCCAGGTCCGTCTGTACCGACTCCATGGCAAACAGGGCCTGGCCCAGTGCCTGGGGGGTGACCAGTTGGCTGGCCGCTTCCAGGCCATAGAGGTCATCCACTGTGGTGCTGAGCTGGTGGGCCACCTCTTCCGGGGTGAGTTCGTGGGCCTGGTCGAGACGGGTCAGTTCCTCCCTCACCGCATCGGCATTCTTGCTGGCAACGGTTTCCTCCTCACCCCAGATTTCCGAGGCCCTGGCGCCAAAGATCGCCTGCCGCTGCTTCCAGATCGCCGCCCGCCGCTGCAACAGTGGCATCTCCCGCAGGGTCAGTTCGTTGTCCGACAGCCACTGGTGATAGCGGTCCATGCCCGCCATCAGCGCCAGGATGGATGCCGAGCGGTCGGGGAAGGCCATAGCCACGGCGGTCTCGAACAGGGCCCGCCCGTCCCGGGGATGGGTGTCGGCCAGTTTTTCCCGCTCCACGAACAGGTATGCCTGGGTGGCCGGTTCATCAATGGTGTCGCCGTAGTCGTTCCGCAGTCGGGCTGCCAACCGGCTCACTCGCTGGTCCCAGGAGGTTGAGGCATCGGTTTCGACGGCCTCCCCGGAGCCCGGGGCTGTCGGCACGTTCGCCGGGACGGGCCCAGCGCGTTTCTCCGCGACCGGGGAATCCGGATCATCGGACAGGATGGTGGAGTAGCCCGCGACGCCCCCAATCACGATCAGGGCCAGCAAACCGGCGATCAACGTCGTTGGTTTCATGGCAATGCGTCCTGTTCTGGTAAAAGCGGTGACAACGCCCGGAGCGCCGCCACCGCCGGGTCAGTTATCCGCAACCACGGTTACAGCAAGGGCTGCAGCTTGGGCCAGATCAGATTGGCAATCTTGCGGGAACCGCTGTCCGAGGGGTGGATACCGTCGAAGATGATATCGCTGTTAACAATGCTGGAACGCGGGTCCACAAAGGTGCACTCCAGGACGGAGTTAGCGCAGGCCCGGGCCAGTGACTGATTGCCGTAATCCACGGCCTCTTTCATGCTCTCCAGACGGAACAGCCCGTTCTTGGTGTAGTAGTAGCCCAGGAAGATGGCCTTATCCACGCCGGCTGCGGCGGCACCGTTGAGGTAGTCCACGGCATCCACGTAGACATCGTCGATCAGCGACTTGCAGCTATCGCTCAGGCGACCGAACTGGTACCAGTGGGTCTTGCAGTGGTGGGGGTCCAGCGCAATGGCCGGGATCAGGATGTCGTTGCCACCGCCATCGGTCACCAGGGTGTCGATATCCGGATTGTCGTTGACTGCGGTGTCCAGTTGCTCGACCACCGACGGTGCCAATACGCCACCGGTCAGTTCCGCTCCGGAGACCGTATAGCGCCGGAAGGTTTCGCCGGCCTTGCCTTCCAGTTCATCCTGGATACCGCCGGACAGCGCGAAGATGGAGTCGCCCAGGAAGACCACCTGATCGTTGTCGGCATCCGCTACCTGGTCGTTGCTCAGCAACTGCCCCAACTGGCCACAACCGGTCATGACCAGCGCCAGGGCCGCCATTGTCAGGATACGCAGGAGGTTTCCGGTGTTGAGGAGTAAAGTCGTGTGCCTGGTAAGGTCTGTATTGTTCATTATTGTTGCTCCTTGTTGTTGAACCGCAGCCTGAAAGCCTCAGGCCACGGCCAGGCAGTCTGTTCACCCCTCCCGCTTCAGACCATGCCAGTACCGGCTACCCTCTTGGGCGAAACGGCCAAACCCGAAAAACGTGAATCAGATCACGTCCAGGAAACATGAAAATCATAACCATTGGGCGACATGGTCATATAGGCACCGTGTAGGCAAACCACCCGGGACGAACACCGGGCCAAGAACAAGAACCACCTCAGGAAGAGACAGGACGCCAGATGTCCGATCACGTATCCGTGGAAAGGGGCAGCCAACACCGGCTGGGTATCGGCACCTTCGATATCCTGCTCAGCTATGCCCGGGAACAGGGGCTGGACCGGGTCCGGTGCCTGCAACGCGCCGGTGTCACCCCGGATGCCCTCGACAACCCGGACACCGTTATCGACGCCAGCCAGGAACTGGCCCTGATTCGCCTGCTGGTCCGGGAATGCGGCTCCGCCTTTCATCATGGCCTGCAGGTAGGCGGTCGCCAGGGGCTCACCGCCCATGGGGTATGGGGGCTAGGCGTGATGAGTTCCGCCAATGGCATTGTGGCCCTGCAGTGGGGCGGCCGGTTCGCGTCCGTCGCCTTTCCCTTTGTCCGCTACCGCTGGCGGCTGGGTCGCCGGGGCCCGCTGCTGCTGATGGACGATGACCACCTGCCGGACGATGTATCACCGTTCATCGTTGCCAGGGACCTGGCCTGCCTGTGGAGCCTGCACCGGGAACTGCTCCCGGGGCATTCCATGGGCGTCAACGAGCTACGCCTGACCCTGCCGGAGATGAACGGCATGGACATGCTGCGGGACCTGTACCCCTGCCCCGTCCGCACCCGGCAGGCCCATACCGGCATGACGCTCGACCCGGCCACCTTCCAGCAACCGTTCAGCGGGGCCAACCGTGTTACCCAGGCCCAGTGCGAACGCTACTGCCGAGAGCTGATCAGCCAGCGCAAACAGCGCCTGGCGCTTTCAGACCGGGTACGGGACTTCCTGCGAAACCAGGGCGATAACCTGCCGACCCTGACGGAAGTAGCCGGGGTGTTCCACCAGTCGACCCGCAGCCTGCGCCGCCAGCTCAGCCTGGAAGGTACCGGCTGGCGCCAGTTGCGGGATGAGGTGCTGGAACGCCGGGCCCGAAGACTCCTGGGCTCGGCGCACTACACGGTGGAACAGGTGGCGGAACAACTGGGCTACACGGAAACCTCCAGTTTCTCCCACGCCTTCAAGCGCTGGACAGGACTCTCCCCGGCGAAGTTCAGGCAGGCCCAGAGTGGGCCCCAGGCCAGCCGCTCACCAAACCACGAGGACGTGTTGAGAAGGATGATAAAAAGCGACATAACGTGACGCAGACTATATTTTTCAATTCCTTGAGGGGGTAGGTTACGCGACTCGCCCGTCCACACCGGCCATTGGTCAGACGGGCTACAAACTCCCAACGAGGATGGCATCATGGAAGACTCTCCGGGCAGGACGCCCGCCAGCGCACGACAGGAGTTGTCCCGCCTTACCGACTACCGCCGCTACACCTACGCAGTGGCGTGCCTCATGGCCATGGCCATATTCTTCGTCAGCTGGCTGTTCCGGCATCCCCATGACTTTTTTATCGCCATCGGCTACCCGATCTTTTCGGTGATCTATGGTGTTTCCTGCGTCCTGCTGATTCATGGGCGTGTGCGCCTGCGGCTGCTGGAAGTCGGCCTGGTATCCCTGATCGCTGTGATCGTGCTCAGCCGGCTTGCCTGGCATTTCATCGCCGGTGATCCGTTCGGCGCCAACTTCATGCCACTGGTGTCCGGCCATTACTGGGCCGTGGGGATGCTGATCGTCGTGGCCTTTATCGCCCTGGGCTTCCGGGCCGGGATGGCGGTTGCCCTGGTGACCTTTTCGTTCTCGGCCCTGCTGGCCACCGGTGCCTCCCTGAGCTGTGCCCTGGACGGATCGGCGGGCTGTTCAGATGCCATGTATTTCCTGCGTATCCACTTTTTCCTGCTGACGCTGCTGGCCCTCACCAGCGCGGGCACCCTGCTACGGGACCGCACCTTCTCCGCCATCGCCCGTACCGAATTGCTGGAGCGCGTGAACGTCACCGACGACCTGACGGGCCTGGCCAACCGGCAGGGCGCCCTCGATTACCTGAAGAAAGCCACCCGTATCGCCAGACGCAAGGACCAACCATTGTCGCTGGCCCTGGCGAACCTGGATCATTTCCGCCGGATCAATCACCACCAGGGCCATGAGACCGGTGACCGGGTCATGGCCCTGGTGGGGGAATTACTGACAGAGGCCATGGGGCGTGACAGCCTGGTGGCCCGGTGGGGCAGCGATGAGTTCCTGGTGGTCAGCCCCGGGATGACGGAAGGGGAGGCCCTGCACAGTGCCGAACATTGCCGGTGGCGGATGGAGCAGTTGCCCATCGCGGGTCTGACCGTTACCGCCACCTTCGGTGTGGCCCAGTATCATCCGGAGCGGGACCTGGACGAGGTCCTGTACCGGGTCGATCAGGGCCTGGTCCAGGCAAGGAGCCTGGGCCGCAATATCGTCGCCACCGCACCGGCGGAGCGACCAGCCCCCCATACCTTGCGGCACCGGCGGGAGGATGCGACGACAGTGTGAGGGGCACTACCCTCCCCCCAAGGGGCCGGCCAGACGGAACACTAGAACAGTAGCCCAGGCAGGAAGGTCGACAGGAAGGGCACGTAGGCCAGCACGATCAACCCCAGGATCAGTGCTATCAGGAACGGTACGATTGCGCGACTCAACCGACCAATGGATACCCCCGAGATGCCACAGGTGGCAAACAGCGTGATGCCCACCGGCGGCGTTGCCATGCCTATGGCCAGGGCGACCACCGTCACCACCCCGAAATGCACCATATCAATACCAAGCTGTTGGGCAATCGGCGCAAAGATCGGCACCGCCAACAGAATAATGGCACCGGTTTCCATGAAGGTGCCCAGGATCAGGTACATGATGATGATCAGCATCAGGATGATGTACATGTTGGTCGATATACCCAGAATCGCGCTGGAGGCCATCTGCGGCACCTGCTCGATGATCATCACCCAGCCGAACGGACTTGCCGCAGCAATCAGCAGCATGATCATCGCGGAGTTCAGGGAGGCCTTGTAGAAGATGGGCACCAGGTCACCCAGCCTGAGTTCCTTGTAGACGAAGAAGCTGATGATCAGTCCGTAGACCACGGCAATCGCGGCGGATTCCGTTGGCGTGAACGCCCCCGTCATGATCCCGCCAAGGATAATGATCGGCAGCAGCAACCCCCAGACCGACTCGAGGAAGGGTTGCCAGCGCTCTTTCCAGGTCCGCCTGTCTTCCGTCGGGTAGCCGTGCTTGCGGGACCAGATCAGGTTCACACCGATCAGCAGGACCGCAAGGAATATCCCGGGGATAATCGCGGCGACAAAGAGCTGGCCAATGGAGACGTTGGCCACGATACCGAAGATGATAAAGGTAATGCTGGGAGGAATGATCACCCCCAGGCAGGAGGCGGACGACACCACGGCCGACGCATAGGCCTTGGAGTAACCCCGCTTTTCCATCTCCGGGATGGTCAGCTCACCCACGGCGGCAGCCGTGCCGGGGGCCGAACCGGAAATGGCCGCGAAAAAAGTGCACGCCAGGATGGACACGGCCGCCAGCCCACCGGACACATGACCCAGCAGCGAGCTCGCCAGGCGGACGATACGACGGGAAATCCCGCCCCGCTCCATGATCGACCCCACCAGCATGAACAGGGGGATCGCCAACAGGGGAAAGGAATTCACGCCGGCAATCATCCGCTGGGGAAGGATACCGATGGGTGCCATGCCCGAGGCCACCAGGCTCGCCAGGGCGGCAATGGCCAGGGCGAAACCGATGGGAACATTGATCAGAAACGCAATCAACAGTGTCGCAACGAGGGCAAACAGCATGGTCAGTGACTCCCCGACGCGGTGAAGCGCTTCCAGGCATCGCCGATTTCCAGGGTGCAGTAGAACACCATCATAGCGCCCATCACCGGAATCGACAGGTACACCCAGCTCATGGGAATGCCCAGGGCCGGTGACGGTTGGCCATCCGCAATCTTGACGTTCTGCCAGCCGTAATAAACCATGAATCCGGCAAAGATCAGGATGGCCAGATTCACCAAAATGTGCATCAGGGGAGCGAATTTACGGGGCAGCAGATCAACGAATATAGTGATGCCGATGTGTATCCCTTCACGCACACCAATCGCGGCGGCCATGAAGCTGCACCAGATAAAGATGAACCGGATAAGCTCCTCACTCCAGGAGGACGCGCTACTGAACACATAGCGCATGATCACCTGATAGAAGGTAAGGCCGGCAATCGCCATCATCATGGCGACCAACTGCCACTTGACCAGGGTATTGAAGTAGTGAACCAGGCCCGAATCGTTTGTTGTCTTCACGTTTGCCATCCCGACATCGTCACCGCTTATTATTGGAGATGAAGCCGGGGGAAGCGTGAACTCCCCCCGGCTTCAGTATTACTTGGTGTTGAGGATGCGCTGGACCAGTTCCCTGGCCTTGTCGGCATCGCCCTCGCCGATGGTTTCATAGGACATGGGATAGATGTCCTGCTTGGCGACCTCGATGAAGTCGGACTTGTCCACCTCATTGATCACCATGCCCTTCTCTTCCAGAACGCCACGGATCTCCTGCTCGTAGCTGGCCAGCTCCGCCCGCTGGATATCACAGGCTTCCTTGGCGGCTTTGGCGATAATGGCCTGGTGTTCCTCACTCAGACCCTGCCACCAGCGCTCGGAGGCGATGAACTGACGGGGATAGTAGAAGTGGCCGCTCAGGGACAGGTATTGCTGGACCTCATAGAAGCGCTGGCTGTAGATGAGGTTCATCGGGTTTTCCTGCCCATCGACAACACCTTGCTGCAACGCCGAGTAGAGTTCGCCGAACGACATGGGAACCGCTGAGGCACCAAACGCGTTCACCGTATCGATCATGACTTCGCTTTCCATCACCCGGATCTTCAGGCCCTCCAGGTCTGCCATGGTCTCGATGGGGCGCTCGTCATTGGTGAAGTAGCGGAAGCCGCCATCGTTGTAGGCCAGGTGTCGGATGCCCACGTCCAGGTACGCTTCCTGGACCTGCTGGCCGATCTCGCCGTCCAGCACCTTGTGGGCATGGTCAATGTCCCGGAAGATAAACGGCAGGTCCCAGAGCATGGCTTCCGGCACGAACCGACCCATGGGGCCGTTTTCGACGTCGCCCATTTCCAGGCTGCCCATCTGGACGCTCTCGACGATGGTCCTGGCATCGCCGAGTTGTCCGGCGGGATAGATGTTGACCTCAATGGCCCCGTCGGAGCGCTCTTCCACCATCTCCTTGAAGGCAGCCACGCCAACGTTCTGGGGGTCCTTGGGATCGGTATTGCCATTGTGGGCAAACTTGATGGTGACATCGGCGGCGGATGCCACGACTGGCACGGTCAGTGACATCGCGCCGGCCATCATGACGAACGCTGCGGTTATGGCAGACAGTTTACGGTGCATGTGGTACTCCTTGTTGTTGTTTTGCATTGGCGATCAGACGAGTGACGCCGTGTTCGGATCAGGTTGGATCCGTTTTCTGGGAAATGACCATCCCTCATGGGACGGGCCGGTTCGTTATCGTTGTTATCGGGCTGCCGCTAGCTCCGGTTGACCCAGAACTTCGGCTGCCCCTCCTGGAGGGTGCGGATGATCTCCCGGGACGCCTTCTTCCTCAGCTCGACCACGGAGGCCTCGGAGTAGAACGCGGCATGGGGTGTGATGACCGTGTTGGCAAGCCGGGACAGCGGCGGGGCCTGCTCCGGCGGTTCAGTCTCCAGCACGTCAATGCCGGCACCGGCCAGTCGACCCTCCTCCAGAACCTCCTGCAGGTCCTGCTCATTGATCAGCCCACCCCTTGAGGTGTTGATGACATACGCGGAGGGCTTCATCTTCTCCAGGTTTTCCCGGTCGATGATGTGGTGGGTGTCGTCGGTCAGCGGCACATGCAGGGACAGCACATCGACGCTGCCCAGGAAGTCGTCAAAGTCGGTGACGCGACGAATACCATTGTCGCTGAAGGTGGATTCCGGCGCGTAGGGGTCATAGCCAACCACGTCCATACCGAAGGCGGCGGCCCGCCGGCCCACCTGCTGGCCGATCGCGCCACAGCCAAACAGCCCGAACACGGCGCCCCGCAGCGGGGGCATGGGTTTGGCATCGGCGATGCTCCAGACCCCATCGGCCACTTTACGGTTCAGCAGGCAGGTGCGACGGATCACGGACAACGCCAGGGCCATGGTGTGATCGGCCACTTCATCCAGACAGTAGTCGGGAACGTTAGCCACCATGATCCCGGCTTTGGTGGCCGCTTCCAGGTCCACATTGTTGAAGCCGATGCCGGCTCGCACGATGACCTTGCAGCGGGTGAGGCTATTAATGACGCTGGCATCCACCTTGGCGTAGACCACCAGCATGGCATCGCAGTCACGGCCCTCGCGGATCAGGGTGTCGACATCCGGGGCGCTGGAAAACGTCAGCTCCGCATCGGCGAGCCCCAGTTCGTCCCGCTCGATGGCCGTGTCGGGGAAGATACTATCGGTCATGAATACAGAATACTTGGCCACGGTCTGCTCCTTTCAGAAATCGGGGAAACGCCGGCCACATAAGGCCGGCGGCGTCTGGTCCGTTGCTTAACCGGCCACCAGTTGATTGGTCAGCGAGCCAATGCCGTCGATGGTGACGGTCATGGAATCGCCGGGCGTAACGGGACCAACGCCGTGGGGCGTGCCGGTCAGGATCACGTCCCCCGGGAGCAGGGTCATGTGGGCCGAGATGTAGCTGACCACTTCATGCACGTTGAAGATCAGCTGGTTGAGGTTGGACCGTTGCCGCACCTCGCCATTCACGGTCAGCTCGATGGTCGTATCCTTCTGATTGATGGTGGGGACGATGCCCGGTCCAATCGGGCAGAAGGTGTCGAAGGACTTGCCCCGGGTCCATTGCTTGTCGCCCAGTTGCAGGTCACGGGCGGTAAAGTCGTTGGCGCAGGTGTAACCGAAGATGTAGCCGCTGGCCTCTTCCACCGACACGTTCTTGGCGCGCTTGGCGATGACAATGCCCAGCTCCCCTTCATAGTCCAGGCGTTTGCTGTGGGCCGGAGCGACAATCGCCTCCTGGTGGCCAATCACCGAGGTGGAGGGCTTCATGAACAGCAGCGGTTCCTTGGGCAGGGTCTCGTTCATTTCCGCCGCGTGGTCCCGGTAGTTCAGCCCCACACAGACCACCTTGCTCGGCTCGCAGGGTGCCAGCAGGCGAACACTGGCCAGGTCCACGGAGCGCTCACTGGCGCTGCCGCCCTCCAGCATGGGACCGTTGAGATAGAAGACCTTATCCCCTTCCAGGTAGCCTTCATGGATTTCGTTGTTGTTGTCGTTAAAACGCACGTACATCTTTTTATTCTCCAGCTTTGAGTTTATCGATCCCGGTCATGTGATCGAGCCTTTCCTGTACATCCAGCAGGTGGGACTGCATTTCGTGTTCGGACTCCGGCACATCGCCCCGCTTCAGGGCGTCCAGGATCCGGCGGTGATACTTGATGGACTCCTTCATCACCGTGGCGTCATAGCCGACCCGGGTCTGCACCTTGAAGATCAGCATGATGATGGAGTTGTAGAGAATGATCAGGACGCTGCTGCGGGAGGCCTTGGCAATCTGCTGGTGGAACGCGATATCGGCGATCACGAAATCGTTGTTGTTCTCCCGCTCGTCGGCATCGATCATTGAGGCCAGGTGCTGCTCCATCAGATCGATGTCCTCGTCGGTGATCCGCTCCGCCGCCAGGCTCACCATGGTCTTCTCCAGGAACAGCCGCGCTTCGGTGATGTCCTCGTAGCTGGTGTCATCCAGCAGGATCTTCAGGGTCAGCGTCTCCTCCAGGATCGAGGAAAAGCTGGTGGTAATGACGGTACCGGCATTCGTGCGCTTCAGCAGCCCCTGGAGCGAGAGGATCTTGAGACCCTCCCGCACCGATGCCCGGCTGACGGCAAACTGCTCGCAGAGCTCCCTTTCACCGGGAATCCGGTCGCCTTCCTTCAGCTCACCCTTGAGAATCAGCTGCTTGATCTTCTCAACCACCAGGTCGCTCAAGCTCTTTCTTTCCAGGGGTTCAATACTCATTACGCAACATGCCTCGACGAATCGGATAAGGACGCTTCACTGGATCAATGGACTGATGGTCTGACCACTCGATCTGGAAATAGACTAGATTCGAATTATTCAAACCGTCAAGCACTTTTTTTAATTCTTATATTGCAATAACGATACTTTTTGTCTCATTATCGAATAACAAGATCGATAACACCCTTTCCCAAACGCCCTATACCAACAAGAGGATCAAGCCATGACCCAACGAGTCGTCCTGCCGCGCATCCTGGAAACCGGACCCGGCACCCTCCAGCGCCTGCCGGACATCCTGTCCACCCTGGCATGCCGCAACCCACTGATCGTGACCGACCAGGTGATGATGTCCCTCGGCTACGCTGACCGGCTCACCGATATTCTGAAGACAGCTGGCATGACCTGGGGGCTCTTTGCCGACACCGAGCCTGAGCCCACCGAAAGCTCCCTCCTGCCAGCGGTGGAACAGCTCCGGCAAGGCAGCTTCGATGCCGTGGTGGCGTTGGGCGGAGGCAGTGCCATCGACAGCGCCAAGGCCATCTCGGTACTGGGTCTCCATGGCGGTCGCATGGCCGACTACAAGGTGCCAAGGGATGTATCCGAGCCGGCACTGCCCGTGGTGGCCATTCCCACCACCGCTGGTACGGGGTCCGAGGCCACCCGCTTCACCATCATCACCGACGGCGATTCCGATGAAAAAATGCTGTGCATGGGCCTGGCCTTCATGCCCTACGCCGCGATTGTGGATTACGAACTGACCCTGTCCGTACCCGCCCGGGTTACCGCGGATACCGGCATTGACGCCCTGACCCATGGCATCGAGGCCTACGTCAGCCGGAAGGCCGGCCCATTCAGCGACCAGCAGGCCCTGGCCGCCATCGCGCTGATCGCGCCCAACCTGCGCCGGGTCTACCACAACCCCGAGGACCGGGAAGCGCGGGAGGCGATGATGATGGGCTCCACCCTGGCGGGCATTGCCTTCTCCAACGCGTCCGTCGCCCTGGTCCATGGCATGAGCCGCCCCATCGGCGCCCACTTCCATGTGCCCCACGGGCTCAGCAACGCCATGCTGCTGCCCGCAATCACCCGATTTTCCCTGCCCGGGGCGCCGGACCGGTATGCCCGCTGTGCCCGGGCCATGGGCATTGCCGGGGCGGAAGATTCGGATGACGCCGCCAACGACAAGTTGCTGGCGGAATTGCGCGCCCTGAACCGGGAGCTGGAAGTGCCCAGCATGGCGGCCTTTGGCATCGACGAGGCCCGTTTCATGGAGCTGCGGGAACTGATGTCGGAACAGGCCCAGGCATCCGGATCACCGGGCAACAACCCCCGGGTACCCAGCCAGGCGGAAATGGTCGAACTTTACGAACAGGTGTGGAACCAGGAGTAAATCAGGATGCAGAACATTCTCGGACATTTTATCAACAACACCCACAATGCCGGCGACGGCGGGCGCACGGCCCCGGTCCATGACCCGGCCACCGGCGAAGTCCGCTGCCAGGTCGCCCTGGCCTCAAAGGCCGACACCGAGCGCGGTATCCAGGCCGCCCATGAGGCCTTTTCTGCCTGGTCCCGGACGCCGCCACTGAGCCGGGCGCGCATCCTGTTCCGGTTCAAGGCCCTGCTGGAAGAACACGAGGACGAGCTGGCGGAACTGATCTCCCGTGAACACGGCAAGGTCCTGTCGGATGCCAGGGGGGAACTGACCCGGGGCAAGGAAGTGGTGGAATTCGCCTGCGGCATGCCCCACCTGCTCAAGGGAGAACACAGCCGCAATGTGGGCAGCGAGGTGGACACCCATTCACTGATGATGCCTCTGGGCGTGTGTGCCGGTATCTCGCCGTTCAATTTCCCGGCCATGGTGCCCATGTGGATGTTCCCGGTGTCGATTGCAGCCGGCAATACCTTTATCCTCAAGCCCTCGGAGAAGGATCCCTCGGTCGCCCTGCGCATCGCCGAACTGCTTGCCGAGGCGGGCCTGCCCGAAGGCGTCTTCAACGTCATCAACGGCGACAAGGAAGCCGTCGATGTGCTGCTCACCGACCCCAGGGTCGAGGCCGTCAGCTTTGTCGGCTCAACCCCGGTGGCCGAGTACATCTATGCCACCGGCAGCGCCCATGGTAAGCGAGTGCAGGCCCTGGGTGGGGCCAAGAATCACCTGGTGGTGATGCCGGATGCGGACCTGGACCAGGCGGTCAACGCCCTGATGGGCGCGGCCTACGGCGCCGCCGGTGAACGCTGCATGGCCATCTCGGTGGCGGTGGCGGTAACCGATGAGGTGGGGGATGCGCTGGTCAAACGCTTAAAGGAGAAGGTGCAGGCACTGCGAGTTGGACCGGGCTACGGCGTCGACACCGAGAACGACATGGGACCGCTGATCTCCGGCGAGCACCGGGACCGGGTGCGGGGCTTTATCGACTCAGGGGTAGCCCAGGGCGCCAGCCTGGTGGTCGATGGCCGTGGCGTTGAGGTTCCAGGCCATGAGACCGGTTACTTTATCGGCGGCACCTTGTTCGACGATGTCACGCCAGCCATGGACATCTACCAGCAGGAAATCTTCGGGCCGGTGCTGTCGGTGGTGCGGGTGCCTGACTATGAGTCGGCGGTGTCCCTGATCAACGATCATGAGTACGGCAACGGCACCGCGATCTTTACCCGGGATGGGGATACCGCCCGCAACTTTGGCGACGACATCCAGGTGGGGATGGTGGGCATCAACGTGCCCATTCCGGTGCCCATGGCCTATCACTGCTTCGGGGGCTGGAAACGGTCACTGTTCGGGCCATTGCATATGCACGGGCCGGACGGGGTGCGTTTCTTCACCCGCATGAAGACCATCACCAGTCGCTGGCCGACCGGCATTCGCCAGAATCCCGACTTCAACATGCCCACGCTGTAACCGGCGATGGAGGCCGATGCCCGACCGATGTCATGGTAGCATCGGCCTCCTGTTAACAATGTCTGGATAGGGATTCATGACCACCTCTCGCGACCACCAAGCGGCGTCCCGCCGTGAAAAAGGTTCCTCGATCCTGCGGGTGCTGGACATCCTTCACCATGTCTGCACCGCTGAAAAGGCGACGCCCCTGCCCGAGCTGATCGCCGAACTCAACATTCCCAAGGCCACCGCCCACCGGCTGGTCCAGCAACTGGAGGAACAACGCTTCTTCCAGACCAATATGCGCGGCAACCTGGTCCCCGGGCCCGCCATGCGTGCGATTGCCCTGGGGGTCATGAACAGCAACGAGATCAAGGTGCAGCGCCAGGCCATCCTCCAGGGCCTGTCACACCGGATCGATGAAACCTGCGGCATTTCCATTCCCGACGGCACCGAGATGATCTACTACGACCGGGTGCAGGCCAACTGGCCGCTACAGGTTCACCTGCCCATCGGCAGTCATGTGCCCATCTGGGGATCGGCCAGCGGCAAGCTCTACTTGGCCCGCCTGCCCAAGGCCACTCGCCGCCGGGTCCTCAGGAACCTGCCCCTGGTCAAACTGGCCCGCAACACCATCGTCGACGCGGACCAACTGGAAGAAGAGCTGGAGCAGATTCGCCAGACCGATCTGGGTATCGACAACGAGGAATTCATCGACGGCATGGTCGCCATCTCGGTACCGGTCACCCACCGGGACGGACGGCTGGCCGCCTGCCTGTTCTGCCACGCCCCGGTTATCCGCAGCAGCCTGGAAGAGCTGAAGGCCCACGAGCCATTGTTACGGGAGGCGGCAGTGCAGTTGCAGGAAGTGCTGATTGATGCGGAAGACAGGGCTACGCAACCGTAGCCCCAGGAGCCTGCGCGATGTCTACCGCACAGACTCCTACCGGAAGGCTTACTCGAACGGCGGCTCATCCCACCAGGGGAAGAACGCGGGCATGTCGGTGGATACCTTGTTGGGGAACTCCGCCGGACGCTTCTCCAGGAACGAGGTCACCCCTTCCTTCGCATCCGCCGATTCGCCCCGGGCCTGGATGGAGCGGCTGTCGATGCGGTGGGCGTACATCGGGTGCGGTGCCGCGGACATGCGCCACAGCATCTGACGGGTCAGGGCAACGGACACCGGTGCAGTGTTATCGGCAATCTCACGGGCCAGTTCGTAGGCTGCCGGCAGCAGGTCGTCGGGCTCATGGAGCGAGCGGACCAGCCCCTTCTGCAGGGCCTCTTCGGCACCGAATACCCGACCGGTCATGCACCACTCCATGGCGGTCTGCATGCCCACCAGGCGGGGCAGGAACCAGGACGATGCCGCTTCCATGGTGATGCCGCGACGGGCGAAGACAAAGCCGAACTTGGCCTGGGTGGACGCCAGGCGGAAATCCATGGGCAGCTGCATGGTGGCGCCGATGCCCACCGCCGGGCCATTGATCGCCCCGATCACGGGCTTGAGGCTCTCGTAGATGCGCAGGGTATTGGTGCCGCCGCCATCACGATAGACATCCCCAACCCTGAGGGACTCCCGGGACAGGTCGCCGGACTGGGCGTTGCGGTCAAAGGTGGAACCGCCGGAGGCGAGGTCCGCCCCGGCACAGAAGCCGCGGCCCGCACCGGTGATCACCACCGCTTTCACATTGTCATCGGCGTCGGTCTCGTCGAACAGGGCCAGCAGTTCCTCACGCATCTTCGCGTTGTAGGCGTTGAGCCTGTCGGGGCGGTTCAGGGTGATGGTGGCAATGCCCTGGTCCACGCTGTACTGGGTCGTTTCAAGGGTAGGTAAAGCCATAAGGCCTCCGGGTGTTGTTATCGGAATCTGGATCAGTGGATCTGGAAGACTAAGCAGACCGGCCGGATCTGACAAATGCATGATTTTGATGATCGACTATTCATACCATGCATAATCCTGCCCGCCATGACCGGATGAACGCGATCTCAGGCATCCGGACTGAAGTAGTCCTTGATCCAGTCCACCAGGGTATCGGTGCTGACCTCCGACAGGGGAGTCCGGCGAAATTCCCCCCCCATTTCCTCTTCCAGCGTCACGAACTGGTACAGCAGGGTGCCTGGCTCCTCATCGTGCAGGATCAGCAGGATTCGCCGGCGGGTCCGCAGACAGTCGATGGTCATCACATCCGCCGGAATACCGGCATCCCGCATGCCACGACGAACTTCCACCACCGGGTTGATGTGCTCGTGGGCCTGCTGGATGCGGGCATGGGCGTCGCTGGCCATATCCGACAGGGTTTTCAGGGGATCTTCAGGCATCAGGGGCTCCTCGTTCATATTCCCCAAGCCTAACAGAAGGTCCCCTGCCCGCGCTCGGCCGTCGCTCCAGCTACCCCAGGGCCCGCACCAGCGCAGCCACCAACTCCGCCTGGCGCCGGTAGCCATTCTTCGATAGCAGGCTCTTGATGTATTGGCGAACCGTGTGGATGGACAGGGCTTCGGCCCCGGCAATCTGGTCCGATGTCAGGCCCCGCATCAGCAACGCCGCCGTGCGCGATTCCGCCACCGTGCAGTCGAACAGGGCCCTGAGCCTGTCCTCGTCAACGTCGCGGGAGGAGGAGAAACAGATCAGTTCCGCCAGGGCTCCCTGGCCATGGCCGCCGTCATCCTGAAGGGGCGTAAAGCACAGGGCCAGACGCTCGTCTCCCGAGCCATCCACCAGCGTGACGGTGTCGTGAACGTTCAAGCGAGCATTGAAGACACTGGTGGCAATGGCCGCCATCAGTTCCTCGTTGAAGCCCGCATGACGACTCCGCAGAACGGGTGCCGGACCGTCGGTCACAAACAGCCGGGGATGATCCCGCAATACCTCCCTGGCCGACGCATTGAGCTGTGCCACCTGGGCCAGTTCGTTGAACACCAGCATGGGCTTGCCCACCAGGTCCAGCGCTGCCGACAGGCTGCTGTTATCCGCCCGGGTGTGGTACAGCTTGTGGTGAAGGTTGATGGCATTCTCAATATGGGGCGCCAGTAGGTTCATCTGCAGGATTTCCTGACGGCTGTACGGGCCTTCGCTGCGATGGCGGTTTGCCAGGAACACGATCTGGGCATCACGCCCCCGGGTCACCAGCATGCCGGCACTGTCTCCAAGGCCGGCTTCCGCCGCCCAGGCCCGGGTCTCCTCGGTGAGGAGGTCGAGGATCTCCATCGAGGCATCGCCACCGAGCAGGCTGTCGAAATGACGGGGAGGAAGGGCGGCGAATGTTTTCAGGGCCTCATCCTTCCGGGGTAGGCCACTGTTGATAAACCACTGCTCGAACCCCTCCGGATATCCGAAGGTCCAGCCATACATCATGTGGATGGGAGCCAGTGTGAGCCCCAGGATACCGCCCTGGAGGCACCGGAAGTGAGACTGGAAGGCATCGAAAAAGGGCTGGAACCCGCTGTTATCGTTGAGGCAGCGATACAGCGAGGCCACCAGTTGACTGTAACCGATGAAATCCCGCTCGCTGATGGCGCTGTCATCCGGCGCCTCCGGACCCCGCGGCAGGACGAATCCGTCGCCCCTCGGGATGGTGTCTTTCGGGTCCATGCACAAGGCTTCCCGTTGATGGCGACAAGGCCACGTTTCAGATCTCAATGATTGTGTATTTAACTTATATTTTATTGCACCCGGTATATCAACATCCGGTATAGCGCCTTGTCACAAACCATCGTCCTCCGGTTATCACCTCATTAGCCACGACAGGTGTCGAGTAACCGGTTGAAGGCCCGGGCTTCTGATTCCGGAGGCTTGAGGTCGTACTTGATCAGGATTCGCATGAACCGGCTGATGTACTGGCACTCTCCCGCCGGCGGCATCCACTCGTCCGGCCCCCGGCCACCCTTGCTGCGGTTCAGGCTGGCTTCCACGGGCCAGAGGTTGAGGGGGTCGTTGGCAAAGGCCTCCCGGCGGTCCCGGGACCACTCACTGGCACCGTTATGCCAGGCCCAGACCAGGGGCACCACATGGTCGATGTCGATATCACCGGCGTTCTGGATCACCTCGCCGGTAAACGGCGATACCCAGCGACCAGTCACCACCCGGCACCGGTCCGCGTCGGCAAAGCGGACGTTGGTGGTGGAGGTAGCAATCAGCGCTTCGGCGCGACTGTCCTGGCAGTCGCCGTCCCGGTCGTCCCAGCCGTGGCCGAAGGCGCTGCGCCGGTAGCCCGCATCCGCCGGGTCAGCGCTGGCAACACTCACCCCATCCGGCAATCGCCCATCGGCGGCCAGGCAGGCGTCGAGGCTGTCATAGGCGGTAAAGGTGGTGGTGCGCTCATACCAGGGACTGTGCGGCGGATGGCAAAGCCCCGAGGAAGACTGCTTGACGGTGGCCTGGGCCAGCACCGGGACAAGCCCGAGCAAAAGCACAGCCACCAGGTTCCGACAGCGAACTGAAACCATGGACATTCCATATACAGCAGGTACAACAGAGGGCTACCTGATTGCCGCCCTCACCTGCGAGGCATTGTATACAGGTGTTCCGTCTGCCGTCATTGCGCCTTTCGTCAGACGACCGAGGGTTTTCCGGTTCAGTCAGATGACGGATCAAACCACCACCCAGGCAACAGCGACCGGTTCGCCGGCTGCAGGAAACGGTCGTCGATCAGCCATATCACGCCTTTGTCCTCCGGTGTCCGTATCACCCGGCCCGCCGCCTGGGCCACCTTCTGCAGGCCGGGGATGCGGTAGGTGTAGTCGTAGCCGGTGGCAAAGCGGGCGTCCAGCCGGGTCTTGAGCACTTCGTGCCAGGGATCGAATGGCGGCAGACCAAGGGTGGCCACGAAGGCGCCGATCAACTGGTCACCGGGCAGGTCGATGCCTTCACTGAACACCCCGCCCAGCACCGCAAAGGCCACCGCTGGCTCGGGCTGACGGAAGCCCGCCAGGAAATCGGCGCGCTGTTCGTGACTCATCCCGGGGTGTTGTGACCGCTGGGGCAGATCCGGAGCCCGGTTAGCCAGGGCCTCCGACACCTGTCGCATGTACTGGAAGCTGCTGAAGAAGGCCAGGTAATGCCCCGAGCGCGCCCGGAACTGGCGGGCGATCAGGTCCGCGATGTCCGCCAGGGACGCCTCCCGGTCCGGTTTGCGGGTGCTGATGTCTGGCGTGAACCGAACCTGCAACTGCCCGGCATCGAACGGACTGGGCAGTGAGGTAAAGCGGCTGTCATCCGGCAGCCCCAGCAGGTCCCGGTGGTAGACACCCGGGGTCAGGGTGGCGGAGAACAGCAACACCGAGTCGGCCGCCGTAAAACGCTCCCGCAGGAAATCCGCCGGAATCAGGTTCTGGATGGTCACGCTGGCCCTGCCCCGCCCTGGCCGGTGGAACTCGCACAGGGAGTGGTCGCCGAACTGGTCCGCCAGTTTCAGGAAGGCCACGCTCTCGAACAGCAGTTCCTGCAGGGCCAGGTCCGGCGGGTTATCCGCCAGGTAGTCGGTCAGGGCGGAAACCAGACCCTGCAGCGCTGCGGGCAGACGGTTGGGCAACGACTCGAGGAATACCGGCTCGGTGCCCGCCGCTTCCTGCTCCCGCCCCACGTCCTGCCAGGTCCTGGCCACCCGGTTCAGGGGGGCCTTCAGGCTCTTCGGCGCTGTCTTTTTCACCCGTAACAGGCGTTGCTGATCCAGTCGCACCGAGTACATGCCCCGGGCCCGGTCCACCAGGTTGTGGGCCTCGTCCACCAGCACACTGGCCCGCCACTGGTTCTGGTTGACCAGGGCATGGAGCAGCGCACTCTGGTCAAACAGCCGGTTGACGTCGGCCACCACCACATCGCTCCAGCGGGCCATCTCCTGGGCCAGGAAATAGGGGCAGAGTTCATGGCCGGCGGCTATGGTCGCCAGCCGCTCCCGGGTCAGGGGTTCCCGCACCTGTGCCGCCTCGGCCCGGGCATCCGGCAGGCGGTCGAAAAAGCCCTTCGCCAGGGGGCAGGAATCGCCGTGACAAGCCTTGCCCGGGTGTTCGCAGGCGTCGTCCTTGGACACCAGTTCCAGGGTGCGAAGGGACCAGTGCTCCGGTTCCGGCTGGGCGGCCCGCAGGGCGTTCATCCCATCAATGGCCAGTTGCCGGGTGGTGTTGCGGCAGGTGAGGTAAAACAGCCGGTCCTGGCCACCGGCCGGCATGGCCATCAGCGCCGGGAACAGGGTGCCCAGGGTCTTGCCCAGCCCGGTGGGGGCTTCCAGTAATAGGGTGCGGGACCGGACGGCATTGCGGTAGACGGTTTCCGCCAGTTGCCGCTGGCCGGTGCGGAAATCCGCGAACGGAAACCGGATTTCCCCCAGCCGCTGATCCCGCTGTTCGCGATGGTGTTCTTCCTGCTCGGCCCAGTGTCTGTAGGCGCGGCACAGGGTTTCCAGTTCCTGCCACAGTTCGTCCGCGGTGGCGGTTTCCGTGACCGGCGATTCCCTGTCCCGCCCGGTATCGTAATAGACCAGTGACAGGGTGATCTTGCGACGGTCTTCCTGGCGGCACAGTAACGCGCCATAGGCCCGCAACTGGGCCCGGTGCAGGGCACGCTGGTGGTCGCGGATACGGGACAAGTCACCCCGGTGGGTCTTGATCTCTTCCAGCAGGCCCTTGTGGGGGTTGTACAGGTCGGCGCGACCGGAAAGCTCCAGGCCCAGGCATTCACCGGTAAGCAGGTATTCACTCTGGTAGCCGTAGCCACGGCGGGACTGCACCAACTGATGACCTGCAATGCCCTCCTCTGACGAGGGCGCGGGGGTATAGCGGAAATCCAGGTCGCCCCGGCGGGCGGCAAACTCGCAGAGGGTGCGTACTGCAACCTTCACGTGCCGTCACCCTGCCAGCGCACGTAGCAGACCCGCGCCGCGATGCCCTGGTGGTGGAAGAACGCCAGCCATCGCCGCTGATGGTCCTGCAGGCGGTCACCGGGGCCCTTCACCTCGATCATCTCATAGCGCCGGGCCGGGGCCGCCTCATGGGGCAGGAAACGGATCAGGTCCGGGAAACCGCTGCGGTGTTCCTTCAGGTTGTGGAGCAGCCGCCGGAACAGCACCTCCAGATGGTCGGCGGGGATGCAGTCCAGTGCCAGTTCCAGCAGGTCTTCGTTCACCACCAGCCAGTTGACGAAGGGGTTGGCGAGCCCCTGCTTGCGCCGGTAGTTCGCCAGGATGATGTCACCGTAATCACCGTCCTCCAGGTGGGCAAAGCACTCTTCCAGCGGTTCCCGACGACGGGGTACGAAATCCTCACGGGTCAGGTCCACCGGCCCCATATGGAAGGGGTGAAAGAAGGCCCCCGGCACCGGGGCGAAGACCACGTCCCAGCACAGCAGTCCGAACAGGCCGTTGATCAGGGTATTTTCCACGTAGAACACTGGCTGGTGGTCCTGCCACAGGTGCTGCTGGACGGCCACCTCCACCGGCACGCCCGTGTGGGGCAGGGTTAGCAGGAAGTCGTCCGGCGCGGGCTCGGCGGGCAGCTCCGGAACCGGCTGCCCCACCTTGCGGGCCACCCGCTTGAGGATGCGAGCCAGGCCCTGGGCCTCGGCATCGCTGAGTTCCGTGGTATGCCAGTCCCGGGCAATGGCCCAGGCGTCGTCAAAGCGCTTCATCCGCTCCAGCAACCGCAGCTGTTTCAGCCGCGCCTCCCGGTGGGTGCTTTGTGCCAGCACCTCCAGCGCCAGTTCCCGCTCGCCCTGGCGTTCCGCCTGCCGGCCCAGCTCCAGCAGCAACCGGTCACGGCGGCTGGCCAGCCAGGTATTTTCAGTGGGTGCAGGTACTTGCGGCCAGAGATCCGCAGCGGGCACGCCCTCGTCCAGTTGCTCCCGGCACTGGTGCATGACCAGGTAACAGTCCACCTCCTCCCGGTGCTGGAACGCCCGGGACTCCGGCGTGAAGGGGACCTGTTCGTACTGCTGGTAGCCCAGTTCCACCAGCACGAAATCCGACCAGTTCTGGCGCAGGTTGCCAAAGAACATCAGGCGGATACGGTCGAACAGTGGCATATGGGGCAGGTGGACCACGTTATCGTGATGCGCCGGCAGCCAGTCCGAAAGACGGATAGCATCGTCCAGCTGACCCGCCAGCACCGCTTTCATGCCAGCCTTGGGAAGCGTCCGGGTATATCCGAGATCCGACAGGGTGGCCGCAAACGCCGGTCGCAATTCCGCCAGGGTGAACAGGCGGAACAGGTCATCAAGGCGGACCAGATCCGCTGTCTGCACCCATCCACCCGCCGCCAGTTCCGCGAGGGCAACCGGTTCCGGCTCCGGCAGTTCCGGGTAACTCAGCTTGTCGGCACGGAACAGCTCACCGGTACGCATAATCATCCGGGTCAGCAGGGCCCGGGCAGACACCGACAGCAGGCGGAAATCCGCCAGCCGACGGCGCTCGTCGGCCGTCAGCAGGTCGCCGTGGTGATCGTCGACCCAGTTCACCACGGTTTCCATGTTTTCCAGGTAGTACAGGGGGTTGGTCAGGTCCGCAGCCTGTGGTCGCGAATCCTGCCTGTCGGGGGTGTTCATCACTGACGAAAGCAACCTGTGGCGGATGGCATCGAGGACCCAACTCTACGATGAGTCCAGGCGGGGCTCAAGGCATCTGGTGTCCCTGAGGATCAGATGCCAAAATCCGCCCGCTGCAGGGTGACACCGCCCACCTTCCATTCACTGTCCTTGCGGACCATGCGGTAATAGGCATCCCAGAGTTTGCCTTCCGGCCCTTCCAGGCGCACCACCTGGATTTCGAACTCGTCGTGGGGAATGCGTTGCCCAAAACGGATTGACGCAGCCCGGTGTACCGGTGGGTAGGCGTTCTGTACTACATAGAGCAGCATTTCGGGGGAACGCAAACGCCTCTGGATACCCCGGGAGGCATGGACCCAGGCGCCCAGTTCGTCATCGTTGGCAAAGGCTTCGATCTGAGTGAGGATGACATCGCGGATGGCCGCGTCCGTCTCGTCAGCCAGCGGCGAAACGGAGACCAGGGCGAGCAGCCCCAGGGCCACCAGCAGAACCGGCAGCCCGACATGGACAGTTCGTCGTCTTTTCGCCATCTTGGAGCCCTCCGCAGGGACCGACACTACCGGTGGATACGGTCGTGAGCCGACGATGGATGGACCAAACTGACTACTTAGTAATCAATTGTAGACCGCCAGGACAGATTTCGCCCGTCACCCAATAGCCGGGTCGATCGCCGGATCGGTTTTCCGGGGTCAGTTGCGGTAACCTGTACAGGATCAAACGACGTACCCGAACCGGGAGCAAGATGACCCAGACCGCCCACCTACAGCCCGGCTTCCACGCCATCCACGCCAACCACCTGGAGGACCTGCGCCGGGCGGTGGTGTACCTGTGCCGTCAGACCCCGGTGCCACCCCTGGACAGCGAGACCTTCCTGGTGCAGAGCAACGGCATCGCGCAATGGCTGAAGCTGGCCCTGGCGGAGAAGCGTTCCGACGACGGCGTTGACGGTGGGCTGGGTATTGCCGCCGGCATGGACTTCCTGTTCCCGGCCCGCTTTATCTGGCAGGCCTACCGGGCCGTGCTGCCGGACGGCGAAGTGCCGGAGCAGTCCCCCTTCGACAAGCGGCGGCTGGTATGGCGGCTGTACCGTCTGCTGCCGGAGTTGGTGCCCACGGACGAGGTGTTCGCCCCCCTGGCCCGTTTCCTGGAAGGCACCGACCCGGACCTGCGGGCCTTCCAACTGGCGGAGAAGGTGGCCGACCTGTTCGATCAGTACCAGGTATTCCGGGCCGACTGGCTCAGTGCCTGGGAGCAGGGCCACGAGGTGATGATCACTGCCCGGGGCGAGGAAAAGCTTCTGGATGCCGAAACCCTCTGGCAGCCCAGGCTGTGGAGGGCGCTGGTGGCGGATGTGGGTGAGCTGTCCCAGACCAGCCGTTCACGCATCCACACCCGGTTCATGGAAGAAGGCGAGCGCCTGCAACGCCCCGCCAACCCCGGGCGGCTGCCTCAACGCATCGTGGTGTTCGGGGTGTCGTCCCTGCCCCGGCAGGCGCTGGAGGCCCTGCATGTACTGAGCCGGTTCTGCCAGGTGGTGCTGTGCGTCCATAACCCCAGCCAGTTCTACTGGGCCGATATCATCAGCGACCGGGACCTGCTCAACGCCCAGCGCCGCCGGGGTCGTGAACACCCCACCCTGATGAAGGTCGCCGACCCGGAACAACTGCACCAGCACGCCAACCCGCTGCTGGCTGCCTGGGGCAAACAGGGCCGCGACTATATAAGGCTGCTGGACGAATTCGATAATCCGGACGAATACCAGCACCGGTTCCAGACTCCGGACCAGAAGATCGACATCTTCTCCGAGCACGGTGATCCGGAGCTGCGCCGCCTGCTGCACCAGTTGCAGAATGACATCTACCAGCTGACGCCCCTGCAGGAAATCCGCGAACAACAGCGAACCGTGGACCCGGCTATCGACCACTCCCTAGCCTTCCACGATGCCCACAGCCCCCAGCGGGAAGTGGAGATCCTCCACGACCAGTTGCTGGCCGCCTTCAACGCGGACGACACCCTGCGGCCCCGGGACGTGATCGTGATGGTACCGGATATCAACGTCTATGCACCCCATATCCAGGCGGTCTTCAGCCGCTACCAGGCGGGTAGCACCCGCTATATCCCCTTCACCATTTCCGACCAGGGTCAGCGCCACCACGAACCGGTGCTGATCGCCCTGGAAACCCTGATGGGCCTGCCCCGCAGCCGCTTTGCGGTGAGCGAGATCATCAGCCTGCTTGAAGTGCCGGGCATCCGCCAGCGCTTCAACATTGGCGAGGACGACATCCCCCTGGCCCGGCGCTGGGTGGAAGGCGCCAATATCCGCTGGGGTCTGAACCGCCAGCAGCGGGAGACCCTGGAACTGCCCGGCGACCTGGCCCGCAACACCTGGCAGTCGGGCCTGCGGGCCATGCTGCTGGGCTATGGCATGGGGGACGACGAGCCCTGGGCCGGGGTCGAACCCTATGCCGAAATCGGCGGCCTGCAGGCCAGCCTGGCGGGCCGGCTGTCGGATTTTGTCTCCCGGCTCGAAAACCTGTGGAACGCCCTGCAACAGCCCCGCACACCCACCGGGTGGGAAGCCCTGTTCTCGGATATGCTGGAGCAGTTCTTCAAGGACCTGGAAGGCCACGACCTGCTGTTGCTGAACCGTTTTCGCCGGCACCTGGAGCAGTGGCTGGAGGATGCCCTGGCCGCCGGCCTGCAGGACACCCCGCTGCCCCTGAACATCGTCAGGGATGTGCTGCTGGACGGGCTGGATGAGGGCGGTCTGAACCAGCGCTTCCTGGCGGGCAAGGTCAACTTCGCCACCCTGATGCCAATGCGGGCCATTCCCTTCCGCAAGGTGTGCCTGCTGGGCATGAACGATGGTGACTATCCCCGTTCCCGGCCACCGGTGGACTTCGACCTGATGGCCAACGACTATCGGCCGGGGGACCGCTCACGGCGGGAGGACGACCGCTACCTTTTCCTGGAGGCACTGCTCTCCGCCCGGGAGCAGCTCTACATCAGTTGGGTGGGACGCAGTATCAAGGACGACTCGGAACGACCGCCCTCGGTACTGGTCAGCCAGTTGCAGGACCATCTCGACAGCCTGTGGCAGGTGGCCGGTCACCCGGACCAGCACGTCACCCGCGCCCTCACCACCGAACACCCGTTGCAGCCGTTCAGCCGGGCCTATTTCCCCCAGGCCAACGGCCTGCAACCGGAGCCGGACAGCCTGCCGCGCCCCCTGGAGGACATCCTGCGGGAACGACACCTGTTCACCTATGAGCAGGAGTGGCGCAGTGCCCATGGCAGCCGCCCGGACGAGTCTGAACAGGCCGCCCTGCCCTGGCAGCCGCCGGAGGAACCCATCACCTTCGCGGAGCTGGCCGCGTTCCTCAAACGCCCCATCGAGACCTTCTTCCAGCGACGGCTACAGGTGCGCTTTGAAGGGGTGGAGGAAGACGACACGGATAACGAGAATTTCGACCTCAACGGCCTGGACCGCTGGCGCCTGGACAACGAACTGATTGGCGAGGCAGTACTCAAGGCCGATGGCGACGATGAACTGCAGGACCGTATCCACACCACCCTGGACCGCATGGCCCGCCGGGGCGACCTGGGCATGGGCCTGACCGAGCATCGGTTGCGCTCGGATTTATCCGAACGTCTGCCGGACCTGCACGGCCGCTATCGACAGGCACTGGGTGAGTGGCCGGAAGCACTGGCGGAGCCCGTCACCTTCCAGCATACCGCTACCGGCGACCTGGGTTCCGTGGAGCTTCTGGACCTGATCGACGGCCTGCGAACCGGCCCCGATGGTGGTTTCTGCCGGCTGGTGGTGTCCCGTTCCAGCCTGCTGTCCGGCTCCGGCAGCACCCGCAAGGTGCGCTATGCCAACCTGATGACCGACTGGGTGATCCACCTGGCCGGCCAGCTCACCGACACACCATTCACCACCCTGATCCTGGGCAAGGAAGAGAAGCGAAATATCACCTTCGCGCCCCTGCCAGCGGAGCAGGCCCGTAAGCATCTGGACAACATACTCACCGGCTGGATGCAGGCCACCACCCGGACCCTGCCCCTGCACTGCGAGGCCGCCTTTGCCTGGATCTACAGTTTCTATCAAAGCAAGAAGTACCGGGCAGACCACGACAAGGCCATCGAGGATGCCCTCGCGGCCTATGACATCGCCCTGCAACGGGACACCGGCTACCTGCGCAGCGCCTTTGAAACACCGGAACAACTGGTGAGCGAGGCCTTCGAAGGCTGGCTGCACCAGATCTACCTGCCGCTGTGGGAAGCGGAGCAGGACAAGGCCGCTGCGGAACAGATCGGGGGAGAAGCATGAGCCAGCACAGCACCACCCTCAACCCGCTGTCCCTGCCTCTCAACGGCAGCACCCTGATCGAGGCCAGTGCCGGTACCGGCAAGACCTTCACCATTGCCATCCTCTACGTGAGGCTGGTGCTGGGCCATGGCCAGCCAGCAGACGGACCACTCAGCCAGGGCATCGACCCGCCCAACCTGCTGGTGGTCACCTTCACCGAGGCCGCCACCAAGGAGCTGCGGGACCGTATCCGCGCCCGCCTGACCCAGGCGGCGGAGGTGTTCTCGGACGCGGCGGACGACACCAATCCACCACCGGAAACCGCCCTGATCTACCAGTTGCGGGACGAGAGCTACCCGGACCCGGCCACCTGGCCCGCCTGTCGCAAGCGCCTGTTGCTGGCGGCGGAATGGATGGACGAGGCCGCCGTGTCCACCATCCACGGCTGGTGCCACCGCATGCTCAGCGAGCACGCCTTCGACAGTGGCAGCCTGTTCCGCCTGACCCTGGAAACCGACCAGACCGAGCTGCTGGACGAGGTGGTGCGGGACTACTGGCGCACCTTTGCCTACCCGCTGCCGCCCGCACAGATGGAGGAAATCCTCGGCCACTGGAAAACCCCGGAGGACCTGCGCAAGTCCGTCCGCAACCTGCTCAACGACAGTCACCGGCTGCACTCACCGGGAACCGACATCCAGGGCGCCATTGAATACGCGGTTAAAAAACGCCGTGAACGCTCCGATGACCTCAAGGTCCGGCCCTGGTCGCAGTGGAAAGACGAGGTGATTGCCCTGCTGGAAGGCCTGGGCAAGCGTCTCCATGGCAGCAGCCGCAAATCCATGGTCACCGCCTGGGACACCCTGCTGGCCTGGGTAGACTCGGACGACCTGCTGCCGGAAGGGCTGGACAAGGCCGGCCTGAAGAACCAGACCCCGGAAGGCCTGGCGGAAAAAGTGAAAGGCGACGGCCCACTGCCCGAACATCCGGCCTTTGACGCCATTACCGAACTGATGGCCTTCAGCGCCGACCTGCCCAGCGCCCGGGCGGATATCCTGCGCCACGCCAGCCACTGGGTCAGCCAGCGCCTGGAATCGGAAAAACAGAAACGTTCGGAAATGGGTTTCGACGACCTGCTGACCCGGCTGGACGACGCCCTTCAAGGCCCCCGGGGCCCGCAATTGGCTGCCACCATCCGCCGTCAGTTCCCGGCGGCGCTGATTGACGAATTCCAGGACACAGACCCGGTGCAGTACCGTATCTTCGATCGCATCTATCAGGTCGCCGACAACGATGCCGACACCTGCCTGCTGATGATCGGCGACCCCAAGCAGGCCATCTATGGCTTCCGGGGCGCGGACATCTACACCTACCTGGAGGCCCGCCGGGGCGTGCAGGACCGTACCTTCACACTGGGCCGCAACTTCCGCTCGTCGCAAGCCATGGTGAAGGCAGTCAACCGCGTGTTCCAGTACGGCGACCAGCATGCCCGGGACGGCGCCTTCCTGTTCGGCAAGGGGGACACCACCCCGCTGCCCTTCCAGCCGGTGCAGGCCAATGGCACCAAACGCGCCTGGACGGTCAGCGGCGAGGCCCGGCCCAGCCTGAGTTTCTGGACCCTGGAAAGCGAGGACGACAACGGCAAGCACCCGGCCAAGGGCACGGCGACGGACCGGGTGGCGGACACCTGCGCCAGCGAGGTCGCCCGCCTGCTCACCCTGGGTCAGGCGGGACAGGCCGGCTTTGCCGCCAACGACAACCCCGCGGACCTGGACCCCGTGCGCCCCGGCGATATCGCCATCCTGGTCAACAACCGTAACGAGGCCGCCGCCGTTCGCGATGCCCTGCGCCAGCGGCGTGTCCGCAGCGTCTACCTGTCGGACCGTGACTCGGTGCTCACCTCCCCGGAAGCCCAGGAAATCCTGTGCTGGCTGCGAGCCTTCGCCGAGCCCCGGCAACTGGCCCTGGCCCGGGCTGCCCTGGCAACGCCCACCCTGGGATTGCCGTGGCACAAACTGGACCAGTTGCTCACCGACGAAATCGCCCTGGAGCGGGAAATCGAGCGTTTCATGGGCTACCAGCAGCAATGGCAGAGCCAGGGCGTTCTGCCCACCCTGCGCCGTTTCCTGATGGACTTCCAGGTGCCGGGCCGGCTGCTACAACGCCCGGATGGTGAGCGTCGGCTCACTGACATCCTCCACATTGCCGAACTGCTACAACAGGACAGCTTGCAACTGGACGGCGAACACGCCCTGGTGCACCACTACACCCAGATCCTGCGGGCTGCCGACACCGAGGACGAGCACCGTACCCTGCGCCTGGAGAGCGACGCCGGACTGGTGAAGGTGATCACCGTGCACAAGTCCAAGGGCCTGGAATACCCGCTGGTGTTCCTGCCCTTTGGCACCGCGTTCCGTGCCGAGGACCAGAAGCAGGCCTTCGTTCGCTACCACGATGACAATGGCCAGCTAATCACCGTGTTCGACCCGGAACCGGACGACGTCAACCGGGCCGACCGGGAACGCCTCGGGGAGGACATCCGCAAACTCTACGTGGCCCTGACCCGGGCCCGCCACGCCACCTGGGTGGGCGCCACCGCCCTGTCCGACTGGCACCTGAGCGGCCTGGGCTACCTGCTGGATGCGCAGGGCGAGGCCAGCGGCGAACTGGGCCCGCGCCTGCACACCCTGGCGGAAGACCATCCGGAAATCACCGTCACGCCCCTGCCGCAGGCGGAGGAAACCCACTACACCGAGGAATCCCCGGAAACCCTCGGCCCGGCCCTGGTCTCCACCCGCGAGGCCCGGGAGGACTGGTGGATTGCCAGTTACTCCTCCATCGAATACGGCGGCCTGAGCGGCACCGGCATCCCCTTTGTGGACGAGGTGGAAGACGCCGAAGCCCAGAACCTGCTGGAGGAGAGCCGCCAGCCAGCGGAAGAAACCAGTACGCCACCGACAGCCCTCAACCAGCATCACTTCCCGAAGGGGGCCGGCCCCGGCACCTTCCTCCACGAACTGCTGGAATGGTGTACCGCCCAAGGCATGGCTGAACTTGCCGCCGACCCGGCGCTGCTGCGGGATCAACTCGCCCGACGCTGCCGCACCCGGGGCTGGAGCGAGTGGGTCGAACCCCTGGAGCAGTGGCTGCTGGCCATTATCCGCCAGCCGCTGCCCCTGGACCGGGACGGCCGGGAAAACGCCAGCCTGGCCGACCTCGCCAGCCTGCGCCCGGAGCTGGAATTCTGGTTCGAGAGCCGCAACGTCAGCACCCGACGGCTGGACGCCCAGGTGACCCGCCACACCCTCAACGGCGCTGACCGACCGGCGGTGGACGACCAGCCGTTCAACGGCATGGTGAAGGGCTTTATCGACCTGGTGTTCGAACACAACGGCCGCTATTACGTGCTGGACTACAAGTCCAACACCCTGGGGGAGGACGACAGCGCCTACACCCGCCAGGCCATGGGGGAAGTCATCCTGGAGAAACGCTACGACCTGCAGTACGTGCTCTACCTGCTGGCCCTGCACCGGTTGCTGAAGGCCCGGCTGCCGGACTACGACTACGACACCCATATCGGCGGTGCCGTGTACCTGTTCCTACGGGGCATCGAGGCACCCTCCGCCGGGGTGTTCGCCGACAAGCCACCCCGGGCACTGATCGACTCCCTGGACGCCCTGTTCGATGGCGATGCGGACAAGGGGGAAGCGGCATGAGTCGGAAGCGCAACCACGACCAGCAGTTCTCCCTGGATCTGGACGAAACCACGGAAGCCACCGTTCGGGAGCAGGCCGAGACCACCAAAGACGCTATCCAGGAAACTACGCCTCCCATGGATGTCACAACCCCCTTCGCCAACCTGGACGCCATGGAACACCTGCTGGCCAATTGGCAGGCGCAGGACTGGATACGCCCCCTGGACCGGGAGTTCGCCCACCTGATCCGCACCCTGAGCGAGGAACAGGGGGAACACCCCCAACCGCTACTGATCCTGCTGGCGGCCCTGGTGTCCCATCAGGTCGGCCGGGGCCACGTCTGCATTGATCTCGGCACACTGCTGGACGATGCCAGCCAGACCCTGTCACTGCCACCGGAAGAATCCGTCAGCAGGGGTACCGGGGACGAACTGCCAGCACTGCCAAAGCCAGATCAGTTGCTGGCCCGGATCACCCTGGACGAATGCCACCAGGCGCTGGCCTTATCCGGCGCCGCCAGCCAGGGCGACCAGCCCACGCCGCTGGTGCTGGATGGCAACCGCCTCTATCTGCGCCGTTTCTGGCGCTACGAACAGCGTATTGCCGACGGCATCCGGCAGCGGCTGGAGCAACCCTCAGCGCTGGCGGACCCCGCCTCCCCGGAGACCCAGACCCTGCGCACTACCCTGGACACCCTGTTCCCGGCCCGGGATGACGTGGATTACCAGAAGCTGGCCTGCGCCCTGGCCGCCCGTAACCGCTTTGCCGTGATCACCGGCGGCCCCGGCACCGGCAAGACCACCACCGTGGTCAACCTGCTGGCGGCATTGCAGGCGGTGGCCGGCACCTCGCCGCAACGCCAGGGCCGTAAATATCGCATCCGCCTGGCCGCCCCCACCGGCAAGGCCGCGGCCCGGCTCAACGAATCCATCGGCGGTGCCGCCAGCCGGCTGCCACTGGCAAAACTGCCCGGCCAGGTCGGCCAGGACGACATCCCCACCCGGGTCACCACCCTGCACCGGCTGCTGGGCAGCCGCCCGGACTCCCGCCGGTTCCGCCATAACCGGGACAACCCGCTGCTGGTGGATATCCTGGTGATCGACGAGGCCTCCATGGTGGACGTGGACCTGATGGCATCGGTGATCGACGCCCTGCCTGCCAGCGCCCACCTGATCCTGCTGGGGGATCGGGACCAGCTCGCCTCGGTGGACGCCGGCGCGGTGCTCGGGGAACTGTGCCAGCGCGCCGGACCGGCCCATTACACAGCCGCGACTACGGACTGGCTGACAGCCGTCACCGGCATGCAGGTGACGGAATCTTTACGGGATGAGAACGGCAGCGCTATGGACCAGGCCGTGGCCATGCTGCGCAAGAGCTACCGGTTCCACGAAGACAGCGGCATCCGCAAGCTGGCGGATGCGGTGAACGGCAACGCCCTGGATGACGCCCTGCTGGCGAAAGCGCGCAGTGGCGGGTTCGAGGATGTGGCCATACTGCCCGCCGGCCCGGCGCCCGAGGATACCCAACGCCTGATCTGCCACCATGCCATGACCGGCTCCCCCGCTGCCTTCCACGATCGGGGTGAAGGGCGCTCGATGAACGGTAGAACGCTGCCACCGCCCACCGGCTACCAGCACTACCTGACTCGCATGCGGGACCATGGCCTGGATGCCGCCAGTTCCCGCGAGGACTGGGACGACCTGGCCCGGCAGGTACTGGCAGATTTTGCCGATTTCCAGGTGCTTTGCGCCCTGCGCAAGGGCCCCTGGGGCGTGGAAGGTCTGAACGACCGCATTGCCCACCAGTTGTTAAGCGAAAAACTGATCCCCCGGGCCGAAGGCTGGTACGCCGGGCGACCGGTACTGGTCACCGGCAATGACTACAACCTGGGCCTGATGAACGGCGACATCGGCATCACCTTCAGCCTGCCCTGGGACGAGGACGACCACAGCCAGCCCCGGCACACCCTGCGGGTGGCCTTCCCCACCAGCGACGGCAGCAACGATATCCGCTGGATCTCTCCCAGCCGGCTGCAGCAACTGGAAACCGTGTACGCCATGACGGTGCACAAGTCCCAGGGTTCGGAGTTCACCCACACCTGCCTGATCCTGCCGGACCGCCTCAGCCCGGTGCTGACCCGGGAGCTGGTCTACACCGGCATCACCCGGGCACGGCACTGGTTCAGCCTGATCGCCGGGGATGAAGTGGTGCTGAAGGAGAGCGTGGCGCAGCGGGTAGTGCGGGCGTCCGGGCTGGCGGAGCGGTTGTGGGAGTGAGCAGTCCAGGTCGGCCCTATGTTTCCCCCCCTACAGGGGATAGAATCGAACTTACCCTCCACAGAGGATAAACTTTACTTTACCCCCTGCAGGGGATAACCTTATCTTTATCCGCTATAGGGGGTAAACATGAAGATTACATCGCCGGACCTGCTGGCCCAGGTCCTGAAGAATGCCAGAATAGACCATCAACTCAGTCAGCAATCCGTGGCCGAGCTGGTTGGCATCAAACAGAACACCGTATCCAGTTTCGAGAATCATCCGGAGAAGAGCAGGGTAGAGACCCTGTTCCGATTGCTGTCTGCCCTCAACCTCGAATTGAGTATTACCGAGCGTAACAAGTCGCCCCAGGGCACCGGCTGGGAACAGGAGTGGTAGCGAATGTCGAGTCTCACCGTTGCCATGAACGGCATGGAGGTTGGCCGCCTGACGCTGGAAAGGTCTGGCGCCATGACCTTTCAATATCATCCGGATTGGGTGGAGCAGCCCGGCGCCCGGGCTATTTCCCTGTCATTGCCGTTATCTTCCAAACCGTATAAGGGCGAGCGGGTATACAACTTTTTCGACAATCTGTTGCCGGATTCCGAAGCCATTCGGGCCCGTATGCAGGCTCGGTTCCAGACGCCCACTAGCCATCCTTTCGACCTGCTGGCCAGCGTTGGTCGTGACTGCATTGGCGCGATCCAGCTCTATCCCGAAAACCAGGCAGTGCCTGACGTGAGAACTGTATCAGCCGAGCCGGTGAATGACCTGGAGATTGAGTATCTACTGGGGAGCTATCAGGCCGCACCTCTGGGAATGGAGAGGGACCACGATTTCCGCATCTCCCTGGCCGGTGCCCAGGAAAAAACAGCGCTGCTGTGGCACAACGAGCAGTGGCACCGCCCTACCGGCAGTACGCCAACCAGCCATATCTTCAAGTTGCCCATCGGCTACCTGGAACACAGTAATATCGACCTGCGGGAAAGCAGTGAGAACGAGTGGCTATGCCTCCAGTTACTCGCCGCCTTCGGTTTACCGACAGCCAGGGCCAACCTGGCACAGTTTGGCCGGCAGACCGTCCTGATCGTGGATCGCTTTGACCGACGGTGGTCTGCCGACGGTTCATGGTTGGTACGTTTGCCGCAGGAGGACTTTTGTCAGGCCCTTGGCATTGCACCAGCGCTCAAGTATGAAAGCGAAGGCGGCCCGGGGATTCGTGACGGCATGGAACTCCTGTTGGGCTCCCAGCAAGCCGGCGATGACCGGGCGCATTTTTTCAAGACCCAGATCCTGTTCTGGCTACTGGCGGCTATCGATGGCCACGCCAAGAACTTCAGCCTGTTTATCGAACCCGGTTCAGCCTATCGCATGACGCCCCTCTACGACGTAATCTCCGCCTATCCGTTAATGGCCCAAGGCAGTCTGCCGGCCAACAGGGCCAAAATGGCCATGTCCCTCAAAGGAAAAAGCCGCCATTACCATTGGGCTCGTATCCAGCCGCGGCATTTCCTGAGCACGGCCCAACAGGTGGGCTTTTCCCGGGCACGGGCGACCTCGCTGATCCAGGAGGTCATCGAGCAGTCGGAACCGGCTATTCAGGCCGTTGAAAGCCGGTTATCGGTTGGCTTTCCCTCGGCGATCAGCCATAGCATCCTTGAGGGCATTCGCCGACAGGTCGCCTTGCTCGCCGAAACCACTTAATGATTGTCGCAGGCACCTGCCGGGCATCATCCTGATCTCAGATAGAGCGCTTGCCGTCGCCCTGCCAACTCCCCCTTTCCAGGCAATATGGCGTCGAGCTGTGGAACGGCACCAGTTTGTTCCCATGCGGCTGTGATCACCGGATAGGGCAGCAGACAAACTTCCTCTGTATACTCTCTCTTCTCTCGGAAACCCGAAAAACACAACATTGCAGGAGACTCCGATATGACCATCCAACTAACCGACCAGGTAGCCATCGTCACCGGTGCCGGCGGTGGCCTGGGCCGCTGTCATGCCCTTGCCCTGGCGGCCCGTGGCGCCAAAGTTGTCGTCAATGACCTGGGCGCCGAGCCCGCGGAAGCCGTGGCCGAGGAAATCCGTGGCGCTGGCGGCGAGGCCATCAGCCACGCCTGTTCCGTGTCGGACTTTGCGGCGGTGGAAAGCATGGTCAGCAAGGTAATGGACCAGTGGGGCCGGATCGACATTCTGGTGAACAACGCAGGTATCCTGCGGGACAAGACCTTTGCCAAGATGGAACTGGACGACTTCTCCACCGTACTGGACGTGCACCTGATGGGGTCCGTCAATTGCACCAAGGCAGTGTGGGAAATCATGCGCAACCAGCAGTATGGTCGCATCGTGATGACCACCTCGTCCTCCGGCCTGTTCGGTAACTTTGGCCAGTCCAACTACGGTGCCGCCAAGCTGGCGCTGGTGGGCTTCATGCAGACGCTGGCCCTGGAAGGCCAGAAGTACAATATCCGCGTAAACTCCCTGGCACCCACCGCCGCCACCCAGATGACCGAAGGCCTGATGCCCCAGGAAGTGCTGGACAAGCTGAAGCCGGAAACCGTGTCCCCGGGGGTAGTCTTCCTGTGCTCCGAGGATGCGCCGACCCGCACCATCCTGGCTGCCGGCGCCGGTTCCTTTGAAACCGCTCACATCACCCTGACCAAGGGTGTCTACATCGGCGATGGCGAGGATGCGGCAGACCAGATCGCCGCCCGTTTTGCCGAGATTTCCGACCGCACCGGCGACCAGGTGCCCGGCATGGGCGGTGCCCAGGGCCAGCAGGAAATCACCAATCTGATGGAAGCCCACAACAAGGGCTGATCCTGCCAGTGGCCATCGTCGCTCCAGGGCGGCGGTGGCCCCGTTCCAATCGACCCGCCTATCCCCGCCAGAAGTGGGGCGAGAACATCACGAACACCGACAGCAGTTCCAGACGCCCCAGCAGCATGGCGGCCATCAGCACCCACTTGGCGGCATCCGGCAGGGTCTGGAAATTCCCCGACGGGCCGATGACCGTGCCCAGCCCGGGCCCCACATTCGCCAGTGCCGTGGCCGCGCCGGTCAGGCTGGTCACCAGATCCAGGCCCAGCAGGGCCAGTATCGCCGCCACCACCGCCAGGGTCGCCAGGAAGATGAACGAAAAGGCGACGCTGGACGACACGATCTCATTGCTGATCAAACGTCCGTTGTAGTGCCGGGCAATCACCGCGTTGGGGTGCAACAGTCGTATGACCTGCTCCCGCAGCAGCAACATGGACAACTGGAAGCGGAACATCTTCATGCCCCCGCTGGTGGACCCGGAACAGCCCCCGACGAAGGTCAGGAAGAAGAAGATCACCACCACGAAGGGCCCCCAAAGGGAATAGTCCTGGGACGCATACCCGGTGGTGGTGACCACCGAGGTGACGTTGAACAGGGCATGCACAAAGGCGTCCACGGGAAAGGCGTTCTCGTTGTAGACCCGGTACAGGGTGATCACCAGTGCCACGCCCACCAGCACCTTGAGGAAGAAACGAACCTGCTGGTCCCGGAATAACGGCTGGGCGTGTCCGTTCAGCAACCGCACGAAGAGGAAGAAGGGCACCGCGCCCAGCATCATGAAAATCGATGAGGCGAACAGTATCGACAACTGGTCGTACTGCCCCATGGAGCTGTCCGAGGTGGAGTAGCCCCCGGTGGATACGGTGGTCAGGGCATGGTTGACGGCGTTGAAAAAATCCATCCCCAGTACCCAGTAAACCAGCGCACAGGCCAGGGTCAGCATCAGGTAGCTGAACACCAGCCCCTTCGCCAGCCGCCCGGTGCGGGGCACGGCCTTCTCGGTCCACTCGGAGGACTCGGTGGCAAACAGTCGCATGCCCCCGATCCTCAGGAACGGCAGTATCGCCACGGCCATGCCAATGATGCCGATGCCCCCCATCCACTGCATGATCGACCGCCACAGCAGGATGTCCGCCGGCAGGGTATCCAGCCCGGTGAGCACCGTTGAGCCGGTGGTGGTGACGCCGGAAATGCTCTCAAAGAAAGCGTCGGTGATCGACAGTTTCATGTCACTCAGCAACAGCGGCAGACTGGAGAACAGGGGGATCACCACCCACGCAGAGACCGTCAGGAAGAACATCTGCCGCTGCTTCAGATGGTGCGAGCGTGTCCCGGTCGTGAGAAAACACGCCAGGCCGACACCAAAGGTCAGCGACGCGGATTTCACGAACGCCAGCCAGTCTGGCGTTTCCGCCAGGGCCAGCAGGTTGACGGGCAGGGTCATCAGGAAGCTGAGCAGGATTAACAGGAACCCCAGTATCTGGACCACGGGTAACATGATTTTCCGTCAGTCCTCCTTGGGGTGCCTGCGACTCACCAGGTATTCGATACCCGCGAGCATCATCTCGATACTGAACTCTGCGTCCGCGTCCGTCGTGCCATGGGATGGATGGCTCTCGGTTTCCGGCTCGCCATAGAGTGGCCGCAGCCGCAAACCATTGGCCGACACATTGGCCATGCCGATGCCGTAAGTATACAGCGCGCTGGTGGCCCCTGGCATATCCGAATCGGCAACCCCTGCCTTCTGCAGCGCGCGCCGGATGTAATGGAAGATTTCCCGCTCCCGCTCGGTGCCATAGGAGCTGGTGATCATGGCGGGAAAGATGCCCGGGTATCGCCGTGCCAGGTGGTGAAAGCCCTTGCCCAGTTGCCGCAGCGCCTCCTTCCAGTCCGCCGGCATGGGATCCGGCAGCGGCAGCTCTTCCTGCACGGTCTGGAACACCCCCTGCAGCAACGCCTGCTTGTTTTCCACGTGATGGTAGATGGACATGGCGTCCACCCCCAGCGCCCCGGCCAGCTTGCGCATGCTCAGGTCGTCCACGCCGTTTTCCTCAATCAGCCCCAGTGCGGTGCGGTAGATACGCTCCGGACTGAGGGGCTGACGTCTGACCAGTGCCTGTCGTGCCATTGACTGTCCTGTGATGGATCACTGAGTGCCGGGTATAAGCCGCCAATAATGCCCTGAAAAGCGACCATTGACCAACCTTACAGTGTAGGGTAGCGTTTTATCCACCCTGCACTGTAAGGCAATAACAACGATCATGAGCGACCACAGCGGCACCCCCGACACCATCACTCCGGCGAGCGGACTCCAGCCACTGCCCCACCCGCCGCGATGGCCCCTGGTGGGCAACCTGCTGCAGATCCCCAAGTCCCGCATGGCCCAGTACTTTCTGGAGGTGTCGCGGGACTTTGACGGCATCTTCGAGATGGACTTCGCGGGAGTTCGCATTCCTTTCGCCTTCTCGGCGGATCTGGTGGAGGAATTGTGCGACGAAACCCGGTTCCGCAAGGTCATCCGCCCGCCCCTGTCACTGCTTCGCGATGTGGTCGGCGATGGCCTGTTCACCGCAAAAAGTGACGAGGCGCCCTGGGGCAAGGCCCATCGCATCCTGATGCCCGCCTTCAGCCAGCGGGCCATGAAGGGCTATTTCGATGCCATGGCCGACGTGGCAGGCCAGTTGTGCGACTACTGGGCAGCTCACGAAGGGGAAGATCTGCTGGTGGCGGACGACATGACCCGGCTGACCCTGGACACCATCTCCCTGGCCGGGTTCGACTACCGTTTCAATTCCTTCGAGTCCCGGGAACTGCACCCCTTCCTGGGGGCCATGGTGCGGGTGCTGGCGGCCAACATGGCCAAGCTTACCCAGATCCCCGTCCTGGAACGCCTGCGCAAGGACCCGCCGGACTACCTGGCAGACATCGACACCATGAACAACCTGGTGGACGAGGTGATCCGCCAGCGCCGGGAAAACCCCACCGACAGCAACGACCTGCTTAACCTGATGCTGACCGCCGAAGACCCGGAGACCGGCGAACGCCTGGACGACCTCAACATCCGCCAACAGGTGCTGACCTTCCTGGTGGCGGGCCACGAGACCACCAGCGGTCTGCTCAGCTTCACCCTCTACTTCCTGCTGCGCAATCCCCATGTACTGGCCCAGGCCTACGCGGAAGTGGACCGGGTGCTGCCCGGCGACACCGTGCCGGACTACCGCAACCTGGCAAAGCTGGACGTGATCGAACGGGTGCTCAAGGAAACCCTGCGCCTATGGCCCACTGCCCCGGCGTTCCTGGTGGCGCCATACCAGGATGAAATTATCGGTGGCCGCTACCGCATCCCCCGCAACCAGGGCATCTCCGTGCACCTGCCGTCGCTGCACCGGGATCCGAAGGTGTGGAGCAATCCGGACGTGTTCGATATCGACCGTTTCCTGCCGGAGAACGAGGCCAGGATCCATCCCCACGGCTACAAGCCATTCGGCAATGGCGAGCGGGCCTGTATCGGTCGCCAGTTCGCCCTCACTGAGGCCAAGTTGGCGGTGGCCATGATCCTGCAACGCTTCGCCCTGAGCGATCCCCACGACTACCGCCTGGACATCAAGGAAACCCTGACCCTCAAGCCGGATAACTTCTACCTGCGGGTGCGTCGACGCAAACCCTATGAGCGGTTGGTCACCACTCCGGTCGCCGACAGTAGCGATAAACGGACAGAGCCCGAAACCAGCGGCGTCCAGGGCCAGGGGAAAGTTTTCACCGTAGCCTGGGGCACCAGCCTGGGCACGGCCCGGGATATTGCCGAGGAACTGGCCAGCCGCGCCTCCAGCCTGGACTTCGACACCCGCTGCGTTCCCCTGGATGACCTGGCCAACGACCTGCCGGACACCGGCATCCTGGTGGTGGTGACCGCCACCTACAACGGCTACGCGCCAGACAGCGCCAGGGCCTTCGAAGCCCTGCTGGACGAACAGGGTCTTGATAACATCGAGCGCCCCGGCCTGCGCTTTGCCGTGCTTGGCTGCGGCAACTCCCAATGGGTGAACTACCAGGCCTTCCCCCAACGCATGGACGAAGCCCTGGCGGACACCGGCGCGGAGCGTCTGCTGGAGCGGGGCGCCGCCGATGGCAATGGCGATTTCGAAGGCGCGGTGGAAGACTGGCTCAGCGACTTCTGGCAGACCCTGGGAGAGACCAGTGGCAACAGCCCCGCCATCAAACCGCCCCTGCGGATGGTGGATCACCAGGCCACACGCACACAGGTCCTGCCGGCCAGTGCCCGCCCCCTGACGGTGCGACGTAACCGGGAACTGGTCACGGACGCCAGTGATCTTCCGGATTTCACCGGTAGCCGCTCCCATGCCTCCACCCGGGAGATCACCCTGGCCCTGCCCGAGGGCACGCACTACCGGACCGGCGACCACCTGGCGATCTACCCGGCCAACCACGACCCCCTGATCCAGCGGGCCTGCAACCTGCTGGGAGCACACCCAACGGACCTGGTCACCATCGACAGCAACGGCGCCCCCGCCCACCTGCCCGCTGGTGCCACCCTGAGTGTTGGCCAGCTACTGCGCCACTTCCTGGAGCTACAGGAACCCGCCAGCCGCCGCGACCTGCGCGCACTGGCGGAACACAGCCCCTGCCCCCATACCCGCCGGACCCTGGAGGAACTGGCCGACGACAGCGACCAGTATCACCGGGACATACTGGAACCCAGGCTGTCAGTGCTGGACCTGCTGGAACGCCATCCCGCCATCCAGCTACCGCTGGAGATCCACGCGGCCCTGTGCCCACCCCTGCGGCCCAGGTTCTACTCCATATCATCCAGCCCCCTGGCCCATCCGGACGAGGTCATCCTGACCGTGGGCACCGTACAGGCCCCGGCCTGGTCCGGTCTCGGGGAATACCGGGGCGTGGCCACCAACTACCTGCGGGCACTGGAAGAGGGGGACCAGGTACTGGCCTACGTGCGGACACCCTCACCCGCCTTTGCGCCCCCGGCCGACCCGCAGCAGCCGATGATCCTGATAGGGGCCGGCACCGGCATCGCCCCCTTCCGGGGCTTCCTGGAAGAGCGAGCACAACAGGCGGCCAAGGACCAGACAGTGGCCACCAGCCTGCTGTTCCACGGCTGCCGGCACCCGGACCATGACCTGCTCTATGCGGACGAACTGGCAAACTGGCAACAGCAGGGCATCGTCACCCTGCTCACCGCCTGCTCCGCCCGGGCAGGCCACCCACACCGATACGTGCAGGACGCCCTGTGGCAGGCCCGGGGCCAGATCTGGCAACAACTGGAAGCCGGCACCCCGATCTACGTCTGCGGCGACGGCAGCCGCATGGCCCCGGCAGTGCGGGACTGCCTGATCCGCATCTGCGAAGACCAGCGCGGATGCTCCCGGGAGGAAGCCTCCCAATGGCTACAGACCCTGATGCAGGAGGGCCGGTACCACCAGGATATCTTTGGGAGCCATTAGTAAGCATCCGGAAGTGCCCGGGGCCGTGGCTTCCATCGGTATGAAAAAGGCAGACCTTTTGCGCTGACCAACAACCTGACCTGTTTGCCTGCCGAATTGTTGTCAGTCACCGGCCCCACTCTGTAACCAGCGTTTTCGGCGAACAATGTTACCAACGCTTCGCGACTTCGAAATCGCCGCGAAGCTCTGTGTTAACAAAGGGGACGTTGGTAGGTTAACGGTGGACTCTACGGTGCCCCGGATATTTTAGTCGGTTTGATATTTGTCAGTTCCCCCGCTCTTGAGGGGAGCTACACTTGCGATGCGTGAAGATCGCATCAGCGAGCTACTATGGACAGGAGAAGCTCCATGACTGACGAAAAGCCCTCCTCATCGAACCCCGAAGACGATCTGGCAACACGATTCCCCACGGCGTATACCATTTTATTTCTGCTCATCATTCTGGTTGCAGCACTCACCTGGATTATTCCCGCAGGGCAGTACGAGCGTTCCATGAATGAAGAGGTCGGGCGTGAAGTAGCAGTGCCTGGTACCTATCAGACCGTCGAGCCCAACCCCCAGGGATTTGTAGACGTAATGCTGGCGCCCACGGCAGGCTTCTATGACCCCGACAGCTATGTGGCCAACGCCATTGATGTGGCCCTTTTTGTGCTGTTCCTTGGTGGCTTCCTGGGCGTGATGAACGCCACCGGCTCGATCGACACGGGCATTCGTAGCGCCATGCACCGGCTTGAAGGGCGTGAGATATGGATGATCCCGATACTGATGACCCTGTTCGCGCTGGGCGGCACGACTTACGGCATGGCAGAGGAAACCCTGGCGTTCTACGCCATTCTCATTCCGGTCATCATTTCGGCGGGTTACGACGTCGTGACCGCGGTCGCCATCATTCTGGTGGGTGCCGGTATCGGGGTGATGGGTTCCACCATCAATCCGTTTGCAACGGTTATTGCCGCGAATGCCGCCGATATTCCATTTACTGACGGCATTGTGTTGAGATTTGTACTTCTTATCGGGGGGCTCGTCATTTGTGCCGCCTACGTGATGCGCTATGCCCAGCGGGTCAAGGCGGATCCGTCCCGCTCGGTGGTCGCGAAGCAGAGAGATGCCCATCGCAGGCTCTTCCTCCAGGGCCATGATGAGCTGGAGAACTTTGACCTCACAGGCACCCAGAAAATTGCCCTGATCATCTTTGCCCTTACCTTCATCGTGATGATCTGGGGCGTATCGTCCCAGGGCTGGTGGATGGCCCAGATGGGCTCGCTCTTCTTTGGGGCCGCCATCGTGATTGGCCTTATAGCCCGGCTGGGCGAGAAAAAGCTGACCGGCAGCTTTGTTGACGGTGCCCGTGACCTGCTCGGTGTCGCCCTGGTGGTGGGCCTGGCCCGGGGCATTGTGGTGATTATGGAGCAAGGCATGATTGCCGACTCCATCCTGTACAGTGCCGAAACCACCCTGGGTGGATTATCGGAACTGGCATTTATTAACCTGATCTTCTGGATTGAAGTGGGCATGAGTTTCTTTGTGCCGTCCTCATCCGGCCTGGCTGTGCTGTCCATGCCAATCCTTGCCCCACTGGCGGACTTTACCAATGTGGGGCGGGATCTGGTGGTCACCGCTTACCAGTCCGCCAACGGGCTGGTGAACCTGATCAACCCCACCTTCGCCGTTGTAGTTGGCGGCCTTGCCATCGGTCGAGTCTCCTATGACCGCTGGCTGGTGTTTATCTGGCCGCTGTTGCTGATCCTGACAGTGTTCATCACGGTGGTGATCAGTATCGGCGCGTTTCTGTAACCCATTTGAAACCCAAGGCAAAGGAGTATGCAACATGGCTGAGTACACACTTGGTGTTCACTCCGAAACCGGCACCCTGAGGCAGGTGATTGTCTGCCGCCCCGGGCTGGCCCACCGGAGGCTGACCCCGTCCAATTGCGATGCACTACTGTTTGACGATGTGTTCTGGGTCAAGCAGGCCCAGAAAGACCACGACGTATTCGCCGAGCTGATGCGTGCCCGGGGTGTGGAGGTGCTGGATGTCAACGAACTGCTGGCCGACACCCTGGACATCCCCGAGGCACGGGCCTGGATTCTGGACAACCGCATTACCTGGAACCATATCGGCGTGGGCATGGTCTCCGACCTTCGCGCCTGGATGGACGAGCTTCCAAGCGAGCCCCTCGCCCAGTTCCTGATCGGCGGCCTGGAAGTGGGCGACCTGCCGTTCGACCCGTACGGCCTGTTTGGAAACCACCTGGGACCCCACGGATTCGTGCTGCCGCCGCTGCCGAATTTCCTGTTCACCCGGGACAACAGCGCCTGGATCTATGGTGGTGTCACCCTGAACCCCATGTACTGGGCCGCACGCAAACCGGAAACACTGCTAACGAGCGCAATCTACCAGTTCCACCCGGCGTTCGCCGGCAAGGTCAATGTGCATTGGGGTGACCCCCTCAAAGACCATGCCCTGGCAACCCTGGAAGGGGGTGACATTATGCCGGTAGGTAATGGGGCCGTGCTTGTTGGAATGGGGGAACGATCATCACCACAGGCGATCGGCCAACTGGCCAAAACCCTCTTTGCCGACGGTGTCGCCGACCGGGTGATTGCCTGCCAGATCCCCAAGACCCGTTCCGCCATGCACCTGGATACCGTGTTTACCTTCTGTGGTGGCAATGTGGTGACCACCTTCAAGGAGGTAGCCGACCAGATGGTGTGCTACGACCTTCGCCCCGGCAGTGACGGCAAGCACCTCTCATTCCACCAGGACCCCCGGCCGCTGTTTGATGTGGTTGCGGAGGTACTGGGTTACCCCTCACTGGAGGTGGTTGCCACCGGCGGCGACACCCCCGCCGAGCGGGAACGGGAGCAGTGGAACGATGGCAATAACGTACTGGCCCTGAGCCCGGGCGTGGTTATTGGTTACGACCGCAATGACGACACCAACGCCGCCCTGGAAGCCGCCGGCATCGAAGTACTTGCCATTCCCGGCGCAGAACTGGGCCGTGGTCGGGGCGGTGGACGCTGTATGAGTTGCCCGACCATACGAGACGCCGTTTAACAAGGAAGGAGCAGAACCATGGCTTTCAATCTCAAGAACCGGCATTTCCTGACCCTGAGGGATTTCACTCCCCGGGAGATCAGCTTTCTACTCAAGCTGTCCGCCGACCTGAAAACCGCCAAGTACGCCGGCACCGAAGTACCACAATTGCAGGGCAAGGACATCGCACTGATCTTCGAAAAGAACTCCACCCGAACCCGGGTAGGTTTTGAAGTGGCTGCGTTTGACCAGGGAGCCCGGGTCACCTATCTGGGCCCGACGGGCACACACATCGGTCACAAGGAATCGGTAAAGGACACCGCCCGGGTTCTGGGCCGTGTTTACGATGCCATCGAATACCGGGGATTTGGCCAGGCGGTCGTCGAGGAACTTGCGCAGTACGCCGGCGTGCCCATTTACAACGGGCTGACCAATGAATTTCACCCTACCCAGATACTGGCGGACTTCCTGACCATGCAGGAAAACGTGGAAAAACCCCTGCGGGACGTGGCATTTGTGTTCATCGGGGACGCCGCCAATAACATGGGTGACAGCCTGCTGATCGGCGGCGCCAAGATGGGCATGGACGTGCGCCTGTGCGCCCCCAAGGCCTGTTGGCCAAGCGAGGCCATCCAGAAGGAAGCCCGGGCCATCGCCAATGACACCGGCGCGCGGATCATGATCACGGAGGACATCGATACCGCCGTGGCGGGTGTGGATTTTGTCTACACTGATGTTTGGGTATCCATGGGCGAACCCAAGGAGAAGTGGGCGGAGCGGATCAAGCTATTGCAGCCCTATCAGGTCAATGCCGCCCTGATGGAGAAAACCGGCAACCCCCGGGCTAGGTTCATGCATTGCCTGCCAGCCTTCCACAATACCGAAACCACCGTGGGCAGGGAGATTCAGGCAGAGTTCGGTATTGATGCCATGGAAGTCACCGAAGAGGTCTTTGAAAGCCCCGCCTCCATTGTGTTTGATCAGGCGGAAAACCGGATGCACACCATCAAGGCGGTGCTCGTTGCCACTCTGGGAACCTGATACAGGGAGTTCAATATGCTTGTGGTCGCAGCCCTCGGAGGCAATGCCCTGTTGCGGCGCGGTGAACCGCTGACCGCCGGGGCCCAACGCGCCAACGTCAAGATTGCCGCGGAATCACTGGCAGGCATCGTTCGTGCTGGCCATCAACTGGTGATCACCCACGGCAACGGCCCACAGGTAGGTCTGTTGGCGCTGCAGGGCGCCGCCTACAAGCCGGACGAAACCTATCCGCTGGACGTACTGGGTGCCGAAACGGAAGGCATGATCGGCTATATCATCGAACAGGAACTGGAAAACGCCCTGGGCCATGACCGCCCTGTGGCAACCCTGCTAACCCAGGTGCTGGTGGACAAGGACGATCCTGCTTTCAAAAATCCCACAAAGTTTGTCGGGCCGGTTTACGACAGGGAAGAGGCCGAGGCCATGGCCGAAGCCGCCGGCTGGCATATAGCCCCGGATGGCGACAAGTGGCGGCGGGTAGTGCCCTCACCCAGGCCCCTGAAAATTCCGGACATGCGGGTGCTCCAGCTGCTGCTGGATCAGGGCGTGGTGGTGATCTGCGCCGGAGGCGGCGGCATACCCGTTCTTCGCCGGGACGACGGCAGCACCATCGGCGTTGAAGCCGTAATCGACAAGGATGCGGCCAGCGCGCTGCTGGCCCGACAGCTGGGAGCAGACGCCCTGTTGCTGCTCACCGACGTGGAGGCCATCTACCGTGATTTCGGCACGGACGCCGCCGCCCCCATTCGCCAACTGACCATTGCCGAAGCGGACACCCTGAACCTGCCGGCAGGCTCCATGGGGCCCAAGCTCGCCGCTGCTGCGGATTTTGCCGAAAGCGGCGGTATCAGTGGCATTGGCCGACTGGAGGATGCGGTGGCAATCCTTGAACGGCGTGCAGGCACCTGCATTGTCAGCTAAACCATTGCCCGCGGAATCCATGGAACAGCATTGGTATACCCTGGACACCTGCCACGCCAGGGCACAGCTGGAAGCAACGGCTCCCCTGAGCGCAGAGGAAGCGGCCTCGCGGCTCGCCGCCCATGGCCCCAATCGCCTGCCGGAAGAGCGATCCAGCGGTGCTCTGGCAAGGCTCGGTCGCCAGCTCCGCAATTTCCTGATTTATGTTCTCCTGGCCGCCGCCGCCATCACCGGTGCGCTGGGCCATTGGGTGGACGCCGGCGTGATCCTCGCAGTGGTGGTCATCCAGACACTGGTGGGCTTTATACAGGAGGGCAAGGCCGAACAGTCGTTGTCTGCCATCCGGCACATGCTGGCACCCAAGGCCCGCGTGGTCCGTGAGGATGGCCAGTATCAGATTGATGCCGCTGACCTGGTGCCCGGGGATACCATCCTGCTGGAACCCGGAGACCGTGTACCGGCGGATATCCGCCTGGAGAAGTGCCACAACCTGAAGATCGAAGAAGCCATTCTGACGGGTGAATCCGAGGCGGTGGAGAAATCCCCGGAACCGGTTGAAAAAGACGCTGCATTGGGTGACCGGAAAGGCATGGCGTTTTCCGGCACCATGGTATCCACGGGAACCGGTCGTGGCCTGGTGGTTCACACCGGAGCGGCGACAGAGATCGGCCGTATCTCCGGCCTGCTGGCCCGGACCACCGCCCTGAAAACGCCGCTGCTGGAACAGATGGACCGTTTCGCCCGGGTGCTTTCAATCATCGTGATCGTTGCCGGAGCGGCCATCTTCGCTGGTGGCCTGGTGTTCAGCGGCCTGCCCTTCCGGGACCTGTTCATGGCCGTGGTTGGCCTGACGGTGGCGGCGATTCCCGAAGGGCTGCCCGCGATACTGACCATTACACTGGCCATCGGCGTGCGCCAGATGGCACGGCGCCAGGCCGTTGTCCGGCGGATGCCCGTTATCGAGTCTCTGGGGGCGGTCTCCGTTATCTGCTCCGACAAGACCGGCACCCTCACCCGTAATGAAATGATGGTGACCACCGCCGTGCAGGGCCATCGACGGCTGGATGTGACCGGCGAGGGCTATGAGCTGGAGGGCATGGTGCGCCAGGATAACCAGCCGGCCGAGGTTACCGGGGCGCTGGAGGATCTGGCCCGCGCCGCCGCCCTATGCAACGACGCCCATCTTGATTTTCGCGAAGGCTCACCACACATCCAGGGAGACCCGATGGAAGCCGCCCTGAAGGTGTTTGCCCACAAGGCGGCGTTCGATATCGAAGCCAGTGCCAGCGCCTGGCCCCGCGAGGATGAGATCCCCTTCGACACCCAGACCCGATTTATGGCCACACTGAACCATGATCACCATGGCCATAGTGTGGTGTACCTCAAGGGCGCCCCTGAGCGCATCCTGGACATGTGCAAAGCAGAGTGTGCGGCGGATGGCACTACCGCCGTACTGGACCGAGACCGGTGGGATCAGGTGATTGCTGACCTGGCATCCGAGGGCCTGAGGGTACTTGCCCTGGCCCGCAAATCAGTACCCCGTGGCACCACGGACCTGGCGGTGGAAGACCTGGATGCAGGCGTGGAACTGTTGGGTCTGGTGGGGTTGCTGGACCCACCCCGCCAGGAAGCCATCCGGGCCATTTCGGACTGCCATGATGCGGGTATCCGCGTGAAAATGATCACCGGCGACCATGCCCTGACCGCAGGTGCCATTGCCCGCAAGCTGGGGCTGCGGAACAGCGAGCGGGTGTTAACCGGGAAGGAACTGGATGGCCTGAGCGCCGAAGAGTTGCAACAACTGGCGACCGACGTGGACGTGTTCGCCCGCACCAGCCCGGAACACAAGCTGCGACTGGTGGAGGCCCTGCAGGCGCAACACGGGGTTGTTGCCATGACCGGCGACGGTGTCAACGACGCGCCAGCGCTGAAGCGTGCCGACGTTGGCATCGCTATGGGCGTCAAGGGATCTGAAGCCGCACGGGAGGCATCATCGGTAGTGTTACTGGACGATAATTTTGCCAGCATCGCTGCTGCCGTTCGCGAGGGACGCACCGTCTACACCAACCTCAAAAAGGGCATCGCGTTCATGTTGCCTATTAACGGCGGCGAGTCCATCAGCCTTATTACCGCTTTGCTGCTGGGGCTGACACTGCCCATTTCGGCGCTGCAGATTCTCTGGGTCAACATGGTCAGTTCCGTTGTGCTGGCCATGACCCTGGCCTTCGAACCGCCGGAACCGGATGTCATGAAGCAGCCGCCCCGGCCCAGGGAGCAATCCCTGTTGCAGGGATTCCTGGTCTGGCGGGTGTTTTTTGTATCGCTCCTCTTCCTGGTGGGTATCTTCGCAGCCTGGTTCTGGGCCATGCACCTGCATGGTGACCAGAGCGTGGCGCGCACTCTGGCCGTCAACACCCTGGTGGCCATGGAAGTGTTCTACCTGTTTGCCGTGCGCTACCTGGATACACCGTCCATCACCCTTCGCGGTGTACTGGGAACACCGGTGGTACTAGGGGCAGTGGCGGCCATTGTGGCCCTGCAACTGCTGTTTACCTACCTGCCATGGTTCCATGACACCTTTGAATCCAGCCCGCTGTCCCTGGAAATGCTGGTCTTCGCCGGTCTTGCCGGGGTGGTCGTGCTGGTGATCCTGGAGATCGAAACCCGGATTCGCAGGGGCTGGGCCCGAAGCCGCCTGGGCTAGTGTCCCGTCCGGGTAATTCGTTAATCTACTGCGTGTCGCTGGCGTCTCTGGCCGAGGCGCCAGTCCGCAGGTGTGGTGGTTCCACATCAAGGGCTGGCAACACAGGTCCAGAGGCGCCAACGACGCGCCCTTCGGGAGCCCCTGAAAGCCTTGAGAGCTGTGTTGCGGCGTCTCGATTTGGAACCACCAAATCTTCGCCACCGCGCCTTACTCTCAAGGCTTTCAGGGGCTCAGTAGATCAACGAATTACCCGGACGGGACACTAGCACGGGCACTCACACCAGACCAACAGATGCGGGGTTTGCGTTTGAATTACACCCGTTCGGTAGCAGCGAGTCAGTGCACAGCACATGAAAGAGAAGACAATATTTTGCCCCAGTTCCCTAAAGCTTTCCCGCCACAGATCGATAACCGGGAGTACAAACGGAAACAATCGCAGCCTGCCGTTTCTTGACCCGGTGGGCTACCATCTAGTGCACTAGCGATAGCTTCCAACGTTTAACTTTCAAGCCCCCGGAACCTCCATGAGCGAAGGTAACGCCGTCCCCCAGAAACTGCTGCTGTTCCGCCTGGCCGGTAACCGGCTGTCGGCCCTGGGTACCCTGAAGATCCGCGAGATCATGACCCTGCAGCGCCTGACCCAGATCCCCCAGAGTCACCCGGCGGTGATCGGCACCATGAACTTCCGCGGCTCTGCGGTGCCGGTGATCGATATGGCCTCCGCCGTGGGCTATCCACCCCTGGACAGGGAGGAGCGCAAGAACGCGTCGATCATCGTGACCGATATCCAGCGCCAGGAAATCGGCTTCCTGGTGCGGGCCGTCGACCGCATTGTGGAGGCCAACTGGAAGCAGGTTCAGGCGCCCCCGAAAGCCCTGGGGGACCAGGCGTTTGTCACCGGGCTGCTGCAGATCGATAACGACCTGGTGCAACTGATGGACGTGGAACTGCTGCTGGCCCGAGTCTACCCCGCATCCCTGCACAGCCCCCCGGCGCAGCTCACGGACGTTGAACGGGAAACCCTGCGGGAACAGCGCATCCTGCTGGTGGACGACTCCCAGGTGGCCCGCCGCCAGCTTGCCGATGCCCTGGACCGGGAAAACATTCCCTACGAGGTCACCGGCAACGGCCAGACCGCCCTGGACACCCTGATCCAGGGCAACCGGGACCAGAACCCGGTCACCATCCTGGTCAGCGATATCGAGATGCCGGGCATGGACGGTTACGAACTCACCTTCCACCTGCGGGACGACCGGTCCATGCAGCAGCCCTACGTGATCCTGCACACCTCCCTGAACAGTGAGATGAGCGTCAGCTACGCGAAACAGGTGGGTGCCAACGAGGCGCTGACCAAGTTCGACGCTGAGGAACTGCTACAGGCCATGTTGCGGGGTACCCACACCGACGCCGTGTGACGGTTTCCTGAACGTTTTCTGACAGCCCGCTCAGACACCAGATCTGTAACCGTGGTTGTGTGCAATGGAGCCCGGTTTCCATGTCCTCCGGGAGCACACGACCATGCCCTGCCGCATCGCCCTTCGCGCCCCGGTTGCCGGCTTTTGTCCCCTGGCAGCGGAAGGATATACTCCCCTCTCCTTACCGATCATTACACGATCCGATCCAGCCAACCCGGGGGACACCATGGCAGATACCCGCACCCACAAAATCGACATCCATTACTGCACCGGCTGCCGCTGGCTGCTGCGCTCGGCGTGGATGGCCCAGGAACTGCTCACCACCTTCGAGGACGAGATTGGCGAACTGGCGCTACACCCGGGCACCGGAGGTATCTTCGAGGTCCATGTCGACGGGCAGCGGATCTGGTCCCGCAAGGAGATGGGTGGGTTTCCGGAAATCACCCAGCTCAAGCAACTGGTGCGGGATACGGTGTCTCCCGACCGATCGCTGGGACACAGTGATCGCAAGCCGGGGAACGAGTGAGATTATCATTTGTTACAACTGCCAATATTCATACACATGCCGTGACAACTTAACGCACAAAATTAGTTTTATATCCAACACTCTTGTCTATACTCCGTCATAAAACAACAAGAACATTCCCCATTATCGGAGTATTTATATGGCTATCGGCAAGTTGCTGGGATTCAGGACCAAGGTCGGCCTTCCCTTTGTTATCACTGCATTGGCAGTTATCGTCCTGGGCGTTCTCAGTGTGATCACCGCCCGCAATCTGGTCTCGGGCACGGACTTTCTCGCGGACAACCTGCTACCCGCCTCCAGCGAGATCCTCAACGGTGATCGGGATCTCTATCAGGCGCTTGTGGCCCAGAATGGCTACATCCGCGCCCGTGAAAGTAACCAGGGCGCTGAAGACCTTCTGGCAGCGTTCCACGAGAACGCGGACCAGGCCCGGGACCGTATCCATGACGCCCAGGGGAAGCTGGAAGGCACCGGCTTCGAAGCGGAAATGGAAGGTTTCGATGTCGCCTACGAACAATGGCGAAGCTCCGCGGAGCAAGCCCTGGGCCGGGCCGAGATCGGCGATACCTACGGCGGCCGTGAGCTTATCCAGAACGAAACCAATGAACTGTTCGAAACCCTGCGCGGTTATTTCGACCGGACCGGGCAGTTCGCGGACAAGCTGGCGTCCGAGCAGGCGGCCAGTGCTTCCAGCGAGGGGGCCCAGGCCATCACCATTACCGTCGTGGTGACCCTGGCGTCCCTGGTGATTGCCCTGCTGGTGTTCGTGTCCGCCCTGCGGATGATCATCTCCTCCATCCGGACCCTGCGGGACCAGTTGGACAACATCGCCCAGGGCGAGGGTGACCTGACCCAGCGGGTGCCGGTGGAGAACAACGACGACCTGGGCCAGTTGGCACAGTCCTTCAACGCGGTACTGGGCAACCTGCAGGGTATGATCCGAACCATCCAGGAACTGTCCGAGCAGCTTGCCGAAGGGGCCCGGGATCTGGAGCGCTCCGCTTCCGAAAACCGTGACGGCGTGGCCCGACAGACTGAGTCCATCACCATGGTGGCCACCGCCATCAATGAGATGCAAAGCGCCATCGAGGAGGTGGCCGGCAACGCCTCACGGGCTGCGGAAGTCACCCGCAATGCCCAGGGCAATGCCAACAAGGGCGCAGAAATCGTGCAGGAATCCGCCAACCAGGTGCGGCGCCTGGCCCAGCAGATCACCAAGGCGGTGGAGGTGATCCGCAAGCTGTCCTCGGATTCCGACAACATCACCTCGGTACTGGACGTGATCCGGGGTATTGCCGAGCAGACCAACCTGCTGGCCCTCAATGCCGCCATCGAGGCTGCCCGGGCCGGCGAGCAGGGCCGGGGCTTTGCGGTGGTGGCGGATGAGGTGCGTACCCTGGCCCAGCGTACGCAACAGTCCACCGAGAACATCCAGGAGATGATCACCGCCCTGCAGTCCGGGGTATCCGACATTGTTTCGGTGATGGAGACCGGCAGCGAGCAGGCCAGTGCCACGGAGACCCTGGCCTCCGATGCGGAAACCGAGCTGTCCTCCATACTCAACGCCATGAACGACATCACCGATGTGAATTCCAGCGTGGCCTCCGCCACCGAGGAACAGACCCAGGTGATTGACGAGATCAACCGGAGTATTACCCAGATCAACGATCTGGCCGGCGAGAGCGATCAGCGTTCCGCCGACCTCAACACCATCAGCGAGTCCATGGCCGGTTACGCCAGCAGCCTTAAGGAGCAGGCCGGTCGTTTCAAGGTGTGATCAGGTAACGGGCCGGAGTGTCGACTTGTCCGGTAAGGGGCCTCAGGCCTCTTTGCCGGACCGGTGTCTGAAGATGCGGGAGCTGAGTTCCTTGTAGCGTTTCACGATACCTTCGATACGCTCGAGGCTGGCCAGGGTGGCCGCCGGGTTGTCGTCGGCGAAGTGGACACCGTAGATGCGCCGGTCCGACACCTTGCGGATATTGGAGATGGACGCGCTGGCCTTCTCCACCACGAAATCGCCGGTTTCGGTGCTGAGCCGCAGACTCATCTGGAAGCTGTCGTCCTGCTCCAGGGGAACATCGCCGGTAAAAGCCAGGCCCCGGTTACTGAAATCCAGTACCCTGACATTCAGCCAGTCCCTGCCAAGGAATCCACGCTTGATGCCAACCCTGGCGGTCACCCTGATGGAGGGCAACCTCTGACGACTCCGGCGCTCTTGCATACCTACTCCCCTGCATGGCATTTGTCGTTGTTGTGGGACTTTTTGTCCGGGAGTCTCAATTTATCAGAGACAGGAGTCGATGGAATCCGCCGATTACGGATACAGGTCACGATTCGGAAAACTCGTCCTCCCTCCCCTCGTTATCATGAAAAATATTTCGGTTTGCAACAGGCGACAAGGCAAAAATGAAACGTTACAATCCCCCTGTTACGAATTCATTCGCTTCCTCACAAACTGACGGCGCCCGCCCGTCGTCGCACTGACGAACTCGCCGAGGTTCCATGGCCAGAAGCACCATCAAGGACGTCGCCCGGGAAGCCGGGGTATCCGTAGGCAGCGTCTCCCGCGTGCTGAACGGCCTGCCCGTAAGCCCCCGGCTGCGCCAGAAGGTGGAAGAGGCCAGGACCCGCCTCCGGTACGAACCCAATAGCCTCGCCCGCAGCATGCGCACCAACTCCACCGGGGCAGTGGGGTTCTTCGTGCCGGATGTAGCCAACCCCCTGTACGGCGCCATTATCAACAGCCTTGACCAGCGCCTGCAGGCCCGGGGCCTGATGTTGCTGCTGGCCAGCGCCAGGGGACGGAAAGCGAAGGACGTACTGGCGGAGTTCCGCCGGCGCCGGGTGGACGGTCTCATCTTCGTGCCCGACAGTGAGGATGATCCGGAACTGATCAGCGCCCTGGAGGATTTCAGCGCCCCCACGGTGATCCAGAGCGTGGAGTTTCCCAGCCGTTTCTACGGGGTGCGCGTAGGCTACCGAGCCGGTACCCGGCAGGCGGTAGACTACCTGCTGGGGCTGGGCCACCGCCGCATTGCCCTGCTTAAACCACTGTCCCATCTATGGCCGGGCCGTGAGCGGGAGGCCGGTTACCGGGAGGCCTTCGGGCAACGGGGGCTGACCGTCGATGATGACCTGATCCGACCGCTGGCCGTGGGCCTGAATCCGATGCCCGACCTGGAAGCCATGCTGCAGGGGCCGGACCGGGCCACCGCCCTGATCCTGCCCGGCAGCCGGATCCTCGCGCTGACATTGCAGATGGCCCGCCAGCTGGGCTTGAGCATACCGGAGGACCTGTCCATCATCAGTGTTGGCGACAACGACTGGGTGTCCACCTACTCACCGGCCATCACTACCCTGCGCTGGCCGGTGGAAACCCTGGTGGACACCATGGTGGAGCTGCTGATCAAGCAGATGGACGGTAGCAGCCTGCGCCCGGTCCAGGTCACCGTCCCCACCGAACTGGTATTGCGGGACTCCTGCGGTCCGGTGCCACCTTCGGACCGGGAGGTGGGCTGATATGGCTGCTTCCATGGACCAGCTCCAGGAACGCTACGGTGACCGTTACAAGTGGTGGGTCATGATGACGGTGATGATCGGCACCATGACCATGTCGCTGTCGTCCACCATCGTCAATGTCGCCCTGCCGGACATCATGCACACCTTCGAGGTCAGCCATACCATGGGGCAGTGGCTGGTGACCGCCTTCCTGGCCAGTATGGCCATCGGCATGCTGCTGAACGTGTGGATGGTGGACAGGTTCGGCCCCCGTACCACCTACATGGGGTCATTGCTGATCTTCGTGATCGCCGCCCTGGCCGGTGGCTTTGCGGTCAACTTCGGCATGCTGATTGTGGTGCGCATCATCCAGGGCCTGATCGCCGGCATGGTCCAGCCCCTGGCGATGCTGATGCTGTACGCCGTGTTTCCGGTCAACCAGCGCGGCCAGGCCATGGGCCTGTATGCCATGGGCGTGGTGCTGGGCCCGACCGTGGGTCCCGTGGTGGGTGGCGTGCTGGTGGACTGGTGGTCCTGGCGGGCGGTGTTCCTGGTGGTACTGCCCTTCTGCCTGGCGGCCTTCCATATGGGCAGCACCTTCCTGTCCCGGCCGGCGTCCGCCCCCCATGTGCACCGACGCCTGGACAGCCCCGGCATCCTGCTGTTGTGCGGCTGGATGGTGGCCCTGCTGTGGGGGCTCTCGGAAGGCCCCCACCTGGGCTGGACCAGCAGCCCCGTACTCATCGGCCTGCTGATGGCAGTGACCCTGTTCATCGCCTTTGCCCTGCGCCAGCTCAAAAGCCGGTCGCCGCTGCTGGCCCTGGGGATCTTCCGCTATCCGGGGTTCGGGCCGGCCTTTATCGTGGCCATGCTCACTGGTGCGGGGCTGTTCGGCTCGGTGTACCTGTTACCCATGCTGGTGCAGACCGCCATGGGCGAATCCGCCTCCGCCGCGGGCATGCTGCTGATGCCCGCAGGCCTGGCCATGGCCCTGTCGTTCCCGGTGATCGGCCGGCTCACCGACCGGGTGTTGCCCAAGATCCTGGTGGCCGGCGGGCTGATTGTGTTCGCCGTTTCCTGCATCGTGCTCGCGGAAGTCGACACCGGCACCTCGCTGACCCTGGTGGCACTGATGGCCGCCCTGGGCCGGGTGGGCCTGGCCATGACCATGCCCCCGGTGGTCATCGGCGCCGTCAGCATTGTGCCCCAGGAGATGGTCAACCAGGCCACCGGGCTGGTCAGTTTCGCCCGCCAGTTCGGTGGCTCCCTGGGAGTCAGCCTGTCCGCCATCCTGCTGCAGGAGCAAACCCTCTGGACCTCCAGCCTGGGCATTCCACTGGCTTTCCCCGGCTATCAGGATGCCTTCGCACTGATGGCCCTGCTCTACCTGCTGGGGCTCTATCCCATGGCCCGCATGAGAACACCGCCGCAGGAGCGGCAGGAAGCCACCGCAGCCTGATCCCGACGGACGCCCTGCCCTGGAGCTTATTCGATACGGATATCCCGGAGCTGAACCAGGTTGTTCCGCAGCGGCGCCACATCCTTCACCTTTGGTGATGCCAGCACATAGTAGGTGGACTGCACGGGCATCATGAAGATGGCATCCTCCGCAAACTTCCGGGAAATCTCGCAGTAGAGCTGCCTGCGCTTATCCATGTCGGTCTCGGCCCGGGCTTCCTCCAACAGGGGTTTGTAGGCCTCCACGTCATGGCGTGTGACGGTGCTGGTCAGGTAGCTGGTGAGATTCAGGTCCGGGTCGCCACCGAAATCCACGAATCTCCAGATGTTCATCTGGTAGTTACCGAACAGCCCGGCACGGATGTTCTGGCCCTGATCCAGCAACTCCAGGTTGGTATCGAAACCGGCCTCCTTGAAGAAATGCTGGAAGATACCCCCCAACCGGCGCCCCGCCGGGGTGTTGGCGCTGATGTGTTCGAACTGGATCGGGCCTTTCTCCTCCAGCACCTTGCTGACCTGTTCCGGGTTATAGGACGGCCAGTCCAGGTCCTCGCAGTGCCAGGGGGAGTCCGCATTGAACAACCCCGAGGTGGGCACCGTGGTGCCCTGGTAGAACACCTTGATCAGCGCCTCCGGGTTGACTGCCTGGATCACCGCACGACGCACTTCCGGATCCTTGAACGGCGCCTTGCGGTTATGGAAGTTCCAGGACAGGGCCCCGGAACTTTCATGGCCATGCACCACAAGGCTGTCGTCATCACGGGCTGCCACCACCTGCGCCGGGGTGGGTACCGGCGTGACATCCACCTCCCCGGCCCTCAGGCTCTGGTTGCGGGTATCGTTGTCCGGCAGAACCCGGAAAACCACCTGGTCGAGGTGTGGCAGGTCGCTGTCCCAGTAGTCTTCGTTACGGGTAACCACCAGCCGTTCCCCGGAGCGCCATTCCTCGAACTCGAACGGGCCGGTACCCACCGGATGTCGGTGGAAGCCGTCCGGATCTTCCTTCACCGCCGTGGGTGAGCCGATAAAGTTGAACATATGGTCGATGGCCAGGGCGGATTTCAGGGCCACCCAGGGCTGGTTGAGCACGAAACGCACGGTGTACTCATCCACTTTCTCCACATAGTCGATGGGCTCGATCATCGCCGTGTTGATACCGCTGCCCGGCGAGGTAATCCAGTCGTAGTGGGCCACCACCGCATCCGCGTTGAACGGCGTGCCGTCATGGAAGGTCACCCCCTCGCGAAGGGTCACGGTAGCGCTCATGCGGTCCTCCGCCTCGGTCAGCTCCAGCCCCAGCCGGGGCACGATGTTGCCCTCCCGGTCATAGGCGAACAGGCCTTCCATCACCGCCAGGGCCACATTGGACGTGGTCTGGTTGAACAGTCGGGCCTTGGTGGCGTTGAAACCGATGGGATCGCTCTCCAGCCCCATGGTCAGGGTGCCGGCCGCCTGGGCCTGGCCCCAGAGCCCGCACAACGCCATGGCCAGGACACCCCCGGTGAAGACTTTCATGGACATAACTGATTCTCCCTGTTGTTCCTGTGATCGTTGGAGCCCTGACCGCCAGCGGTATCCCTGGTTGCCCTGCCATCCTCACCGTTCACCGGGAAATGGCAGGCCACCCCCCGCCCCTGGCCGGCATCGGTCAGTTCCGGCGGCTGCTCATGGCAGATGGCCTGGGCCTGGGGGCAACGGGGCGCAAACCGGCAACCGGTGGGCACCGCCAGGTGGGAGGCGGACTCCGCTTCCACCAGGGCGATGCGCCCGGGGCGGCGGGACGGATCGGGAACCGGCACGGCGCTGAGCAGGCTGCGGGTATAGGGGTGGGCCGGACGCTCCAGCACCTCACGGGCGGGACCGGATTCGCAGATCCGCCCCAGGTACATCACCGCCACCCGGTCCGCTACGTTGCGGACCACCGCCAGGTCGTGGGAAATAAACAGCATGCTCAGGCCCAGCTTGCGCTGCAGGTCGTTGAGCAGGTTCAGCACCTGGGCCCGCACCGACACGTCCAGCGCCGACACGGGTTCGTCGCACACCAGCAGTTTCGGCTCCAGCACCAGCGCCCGGGCAATGGATAACCGCTGGCACTGGCCGCCGGAGAATTCATGGGGATAGCGGTCCAGCACCGCCGGGTCCATGCCGGTCAGTTCCAGGATGTTTTCGATGCGGCGACGCCTCTCGTCGGCATCCTTCATCCCGGCAATCTTCAGGGGCGCCTCCAGGATCGCGCGGACCCGGCGGCGGGGATTGAGGGACGAGATCGGGTCCTGGAAGATCATCTGGAACCGGTGGCGCAGGGCCTTGAGTTGGGACCGGCCCAGGTCGGCCAGGTCCACGCCCTCCAGCTCGATGGTGCCTTCGGTGGTGGGGTTCAATTGCATCACCGCCCGGGCGATGGTGCTCTTGCCACAGCCGGATTCCCCCACCAGCGCCAGGGTCTCGCCGTCGTTCACCCGCAGGCTGACATCGTCCACCGCCCGCAGGGTGCGACGGCCGGACAGGCGATAGTCGACACACAAGTGACGCACATCCAGCACCGGCGATGACACGGTCATGGGGCCTCCAACGGGTTGTGGCAGCGGAAGAAGCCCTCCCGGGAACCGGTGAGCGGCGGTGTTTCGCTGAGGCATTCGCTACGGCGTCGGCTGCAACGGCCGGCAAACGGGCAGCCGGCCTGCCCCGACATCCGTGCGGTAGGCCGACCGGGAATGCTGGTAAGGGTGCTGTGGGGCTCGTCCTCCATGCGGGGAATGGAGTCCATCAGCGCCTGGGTATAGGGCATACGCGGATGCCGGAACAGCGACCCGGTGTCAGCCATCTCCACCAGCTGGCCGGCGTACATCACCGCGACATCGTCGCAGTAGCCGGCGGCCACGCCCAGATCGTGCGTAATCAGCAGCATGGCCATCTGGCGCTGGGCCTGCAGTTCCTTCAGCAGGTCGAGGATTTCCGCCTGCACGGTGACATCCAGGGCAGTGGTGGGCTCGTCAGCGATCAGCAGGTCCGGCTCGCAGGCGATGGCCATGGCGATCACCACCCGCTGGCGCATACCGCCGGAGAGCTCATGGGGATACTGGTTCATACGGCTGGCGGGTGACGGTATGCCCACCTGTTTCAGCAGATCCAGGGCCCGCTGCTTCGCCTCCCGGCGGCCGATGCCCAGGTGAAGGCTCATGCCCTCCATCAACTGGGCGCCCAGGGTCCGCACCGGATTGAGGGCGGTCATGGGGTCCTGGAAGATCATGGCAATGCGGCGGCCGCGGATCTGCTGCATGCCCTTGCGGCCCAGCCCCAGCAGGTCCTCGCCATGGAAACGTACGTGGCCGTCCGGCGACCATTGCGCCGACGGCGGCAGCAGCCGCAGGATCGCCCGGGACAGTACCGACTTGCCGGAGCCGGATTCCCCCACCAGCCCCAGGGTGCGCCCCCGGTGCAGATCCAGGCAGATATCGTCCAGGGCCAGGACCTCTCCCGCCGGTGTGGGAAAGGCCAGGCTCAGGTGTTCAATGGCCAGCAATGGTACGGCGGCATTCATGACAACCCTCCTTCCCGGGCTTCCGCCCGGCGGCGCAGGCGATCCCCGAGGACATTCAGGCTGAGTACGGTGAAAAACATGGCAGCCGCGGGAATCAGGCTGATATAGGGCGCCCGCTCCAGGGCACTGCGCCCTTCCGAAATCATGCCGCCCCAACTGGGCGCGGGCGGCGGCACGCCGACACCGAGGAAACTCAGGGCTCCCTCGATGACGATCATTACCGAGACAATGGTCAGGGTGTAGGTGACCAGGGTCATCACCATGTTGGGCAGCACTTCCCGCAGCAGGATCCAGGTATCACCGGCACCGGCGGTTTTTGCCGCCAGCACGAACTCCCGCTGGATCAGCGACAGTGCCCGCGCCCGGCTGATACGGGCAAACGACGGAATCGTGAGCACGCCGAGGGCCAGGGAGACACTGCCCACCGACGCTCCCAGAATGGCGGTCACCGCCATGGCCAGCACCAGCCCCGGGAATGCCAGGATGGCGTCCAGGGCCACCAGGATGGAGGTACGGGCAATGCCCCCGTACCAGGCGGACAGCAGGCCCAGAAGAGTACCGAAGAACAGCCCCACCAGCGGCGCCAGGAACCCCACCACCAGGGAGACCCGGGCGCCATGGGCCACCCGGCTGAAGATATCGCGGCCATCCTGATCTGTGCCCAGCCAGTGGTCCGCCGACGGCAGGGTCTCCACCGCCATGAAGTCCATGTCGGTGGGGGTGGGTACCGGTAGCCAGTCCACGGTCAGGGCCGCGGTGAACACCAGCACCAGCCAGCCGGCGGGCAGTGCCAGGCGCCAGTCCAGACGCGGAAGGGCCGGGACCCTGGCGGCTGTTTCACTGAGTGCTGTCATGACTGAGCCTCGGATCGAGCAGGTTGTAGGCCAGGTCCACCAGCAGGTTGACCAGTACGAAGGCCACGGCGATGACCAGAACCACGCCTTGCACGGTAAAAAAGTCCCGGCGGATCACTCCCTCCACAAGAAATCGACCAACGCCGGGCAAGGCAAACAGGCTCTCCACAATCACCGCCCCTCCGATGAGGTTGCCAATATTGATCCCCATCAGGGTGATGAGGGTGAACGAGGACGGCCGCAGGGCATGGCGCAGCATGATCTGCCGGTCACTGAGCCCCTTGGCCCGGGCCACCACGATGTAATCCTCCCGCAGGGTGCTGGCCACATCGGAGCGCAGCAGCCGCAGGTAGACAGGCGCCTCCACCATGGCCAGGGTCAGGGCGGGCAGGAACAGGGACATCAGGTTACCCCGGGGGGATTCCATAAAGGGCACGTAGCCGGTGGCCGGCAGCCAGTCCAGCCAGATGCTCAGGAACAGGATCAGCAGGATGCCCCACACGAAATGCGGCATGGCCAGGGAACCCAGGGCTCCGCCGGAGATGACCCGGTCCAGCGTGCTGCCCTCCCGGTAGCCGGCCAGGATGCCCAGTGGCAGTGCGATGGCCAGGGACAGCAACTGGGCATAGAGCAACAGTTGCAGCGTTACCGGTAACCGTTCGGCGATGGCCGCACTGATCGGTTCCCCGCTGACTGGCGATTCTCCCAGGTCTCCCAGCAGGGCGCTGCCCGCCCAGCCCAGGAATCGTTCCACCAGGGGCTTGTCGAGCCCCAGATCCCGTTCAATGGCGGCCACTTCCGCCTCGGAGGCGTTTTCATGGAGGAAGGAATCAGCCAGGTTGCCGGGCAGCAGTTCCAGCATCAGGAAGGTGGCGACACTGACGATCACCAGCACCGCCAGCAGGTGCGTGAGCCGGCGGACAAAACGCCTGGCGATCGGTGGCATGACCGGCACACCGTGCCCGGCTGCGGCCTGGGGAGGAAGAGCAGACGCCGTCTTGCCCTGCATAGGGTTTCCCTTTGCGGCCGGTTACCGACCGCTTATTGTTGTTGTCCCGGAAGTCTCGCGGCTGACAGGGTCAGCCATATTGAAACGATTCACTTTAAGGTCGACAAAAAACGTCGATAACACAAAAAAGAATTAGCACAAGGGTTACGCCGGCGCAAAATTTTATTGTAAGGTTTCAAAACAGACCGCATAAATGACCAGGGACAATCCGGTAAACTCTTGACGATTCGGGGACCGCCTGACGGCTCCCCACAAAGACAGCCTTATCAACCAGGGAAAAAACAACAATGATCCTGACCGATCTGCCAGAACAGAGCCTCGAACGCTTTGGCGAGTACCCCATGCTCTACGCCGGGCAACGGGAAATCACCAATCTCGAACTCCAGGACAGCGCCAATCGTCTGGCCAATGGCCTCCGGGACCTGGGCGTGGCGCCCGGTGACCGGGTAGTGGTGTGCATGCCCAACTGTCCCGAGGTGTTCATCGCCTACCAGGGCGTCATGCGGGCGGAAGCCATCGTGCTGCCGGTGATGTTCGTACTCCACCCCCGTGAGATCGGATTCATCCTGCAGGCCTCCGGGGCCAGCGCCATCATCACCAGCGAGGCCCTGGTTCCGGTCATGGAGCAGGCCACCTCCGGCATGGAAACACCACCCAAACTGGTGGTGGCGGGCATCGCCCAGAACCAGCCCAGTGCCAACGCCGGCATTCCCTGCCAGAGCCTGTGCTCGCTGATGGCTGCGGCGGATCCCGATATCCGCAAACCGAAGATCAGGCAGGACGATATTGCCGTGATCCTGTACACCTCCGGCACCACCGGCCAGCCCAAGGGGGTGATGCTGACCCACCGCAACCTCTACAGCAACGCCGCAGCGGCGGTGCGCCTGGCAGAGGAAGCCGGTGACCAGCCTGGCACCACCATCGGCGTATTGCCGCTGGCCCATATCTACGGTTTCACCATGGCCAACACCCTGTTCCTGCGTGGCGGCAGCATGGTGATCCTGCCCAAGTTCGACGTGCGCGAGGTGTGCGAAGCGGTGCAGAAATACCGGGTCGAGCGCTTCAGCGCCGTGCCGGCCATGATCTACGCCCTCACCACCGCACCGGAGGTGGACGAGTACGACATGTCCTCACTGGAGTCCCTGGGGTCCGGCTCGGCCCCCCTGCCGGTATCGCTGATCGAAGCCTTCCGCAAACGCTTCAACGCCGAGATCTACGAAGGCTATGGTCTGTCCGAGGCCGCTCCGGCGGTGTCAGTACATCGTCGTGGCGAGACCATCAAGCCGGGCTCCGTGGGCCGGGCCATGCCCGGGGTGGAACTGCGCATCGCCGACGAATCCGGCAACCCGCTGCCAACCGGGGAAGTGGGCGAACTGCTGGTCCGGGGCGAGAACGTCACCCCCGGCTACTACAACAACCAGGAAGCCACCGACGCCGCCATCCACGACGGCTGGCTGCATACCGGTGATGTGGCGAAAATGGACGAGGACGGTTACCTCTACATCGTCGACCGCAAGAAGGACCTGATCCTCCGGGGCGGCTTCAACATCTACCCCCGCGACCTGGAAGAGCTGATCTCCCGGCACCCGGCGGTGGCCGAGGTGGCGGTTGTGGGTGTGCCGTCCGAACGCATGGGCGAGGAAGTGATCGCCGTGGTGGTGCGCAATACCGACTCGGACATCAGTGAGGAAGAGCTGCTGGCGTTCTGCCAGGAGCGCCTCGCCAAATACAAGACCCCGCGCCGGGTGATCTTCATGGACGCCATGCCCCGCAACGGCGTCGGCAAGATCCTCAAGAAGTCCCTGCGGGAGCAGGTTGCCGAAGCCGTGGAGATCGAGTAATTCTCCAGGATGCCCCTGCCGCCAGGCTGGCAGGGGCACTGCCCAACCATCGACAACAGCCCCCTCAAGCGCCGAACCTCATAAAGGGGTGACGGTCGCCGCTCCCGACACGTCTACGACGATAGTCTAGGTAGCATCCTGAATTAGTTCACCGGTCCTCCGATCCGTGCTAGGTTTACCGGGTAAGCTTGCCAGCTCTCGGGACACTGCGCCCGGGGCGACAATCATGACATCGTAAACAACAACAAACAGAGGAACGCGCACCATGAAACGTCGTTCATTCTTCAGGCGCGCCGCGACCGCGGCAGCCCTCTCCGCGCTGATTGCATCCCCCCTGGCCTATGCCCAGGAGACATTCACCCTCCGCCTGGCGGAAACCTGGGGCCCCAACTTCCCGATCTTCGGTGAAGCCACCAAGAACATGGCCAAGATGGCCGAGGAAATGTCCGACGGCCGCCTGCGCATCCGCATCGACTCCGCCAACAAGCACAAGGCTCCGTTCGGTGTGTTTGATATGGTCAAGGCCGGCCAGTACGACATGGGCCACTCCGCTTCCTATTACTGGAAGGGCAAGGTCCCCAACACCCTGTTCTTCACCAGCATGCCCTTCGGCATGACCGCCCAGGAACAGTACGCCTGGTTCTACTACGGCGACGGCATGGATCTGATGCAGGAGGTCTACGAGCCTCACAACATGCTGTCCTTCCCCGGCGGCAACACCGGCATCCAGATGGGCGGCTGGTTCCGCGAAGAGATCAACTCACTGGAGGACCTGGAAGGCCTGAAGATGCGGATTCCGGGCTTTGCGGGCGAGGTATTCGCGGAAGTGGGTGTGAACCCGACCAACATCCCCCCGGGCGAGCTCTACACCTCCCTGGAGCGTGGCACCATCGACGCGGTGGAGTGGGTTGGCCCGGCCCTGGACCTGCGCCTGGGCTTCCAGCAGATTGCCGACTACTACTACACCGGCTGGCATGAGCCCGCCACCGAGTTGCAGTTCCTGGTCAACCAGGACACCTGGGACGAACTGCCGGCGGACCTGCAACAGATCCTGCGGATCTCCATGCGCACCGCCGCCTACGACATGATGATCCAGTCTGTCCACGAGAACGCCAAGGCCTGGGCCTCCATCAAGGAAGAGCACCCCAACATCCAGGTCAAGAACTTCCCGGACGATGTCTTCAAGGCCATGGTGGACGCCAACGAGAAACTGCTGGCGGAAGCCGCCGAGGGCGACGAGCTGGCCGCGCGCATTATCGAATCCCAGGAGAAGTACCTGGAAGATGCCCGTGCCTATATCGACATCGCCGATCGGGCCTACCTCAACAACATGGCCGAGGTGGAGTAAATCACGGCCATGCAGTCACCAGCGCCGGAGCCCCAGGGCTTCGGCGCTGTTTTTTGCAGGGCATGTTTGTGAAAAAGACACCGCTTTCGATTACACTACCGGCGCTTTTTTCACAGGCCTGCCCCATACGTCAAGGCCCGACCGGGCGGGATTGTTTCCGTAGTACGAGGACTCATCATGGGATGGCTCAGATTCATCGATAACGGGCTGGGACGCATTTGCTATCTGTGTGGCTGGATTGCCAGCGTGGCTTTTATCCTGCTGACGCTGAACGTGTTCTACGACGTAGTGGCACGTTATGTGTTCAACGACGTTTCCATTGGTATGCAGGAGATGGAATGGCACCTGTATTCGGTGGTGTTCCTGATGGGCATACCCTATGCCCTGCGCACGGACGGCCATGTCCGGGTTGACGTGTTCTATGCGAAGTGGAGTGAGACCTTCAAGGCCTGGGTCAACCTGGTGGGGGCACTGGTGCTGGTCATCCCCTTCGCCTTCTTCATCGCCTGGCTGGGGATCGATTTCGCCGTCGAATCCTACAACCTGGGCGAAAGCAGCGGCGACCCCGGTGGCCTGCCCTACCGCTGGATCATCAAGAGCCTGATTTCCTTCTCCTCCTTCTTTACAGCCATTGCCGGTATCAACATGGTGACCTACGCAATCCGTGTCCTGAAACGGGACGCCCACTACGAGAACGTTGAGCACAGTGCGGGGGGCCTCGCATGATCGGTATTGTGATGTTCGGGGTCTGTCTGCTGATGCTGTTGTGGGGCTTCCCCGTGGCCTTCACCTTCGGCGGCGTGGCGCTGATATTCGGGCTGATCGCCGAAGGCCCGCAACTGTTCGCCTTCATGCCGTTCCGCATCATGAGCATCATGGAGAACACCACGCTCATGGCGGTGCCATTGTTCATCTTCATGGGGCTGGTGCTACAGCGCACCAAGCTGGCGGAACAACTGCTGGAGTCCATGGGCAAGCTGTTTGGTGGCGTCCGTGGCGGCCTGGCGATTTCCACCATACTGGTGGGCGCCCTGCTGGCAGCTTCCACCGGCGTGGTGGGGGCGAGCGTGGTGGCCATGGGCCTGATCTCCCTGCCGGTCATGCTGCACCACGGCTACAGGACCGAACTGGCCACTGGCACCATCTGTGCTTCCGGCACCCTCGGTCAGATCATCCCGCCTTCCATCATCCTGATCATCCTGGGTGACGTGATTGGTCTGCCGGTGGGCGATCTGTTCAAGGCGGCAGTGGTCCCTGGCCTGATACTGATCGGCCTGTATGTGGCCTACATCCTGATCATGGCCTTCCTCAAGCCGGAGATCGCCCCGGCCATGCCGAGAGACGACAGTCAGTCCCGCGCCCAGGAAATACGCCGGGCGCTACTGGCCATCATTCCTCCCCTGACCCTGATCGTGGTGGTGTTGGGCTCCATCTTCACCGGCATTGCCACCCCGACAGAATCGTCCGCCCTCGGTGGCGTGGGCTCGGTGGTACTGGCGCTGATCTACCGCCAGTTCTCGTGGCAGGTGATCTGGGATTCCGCGAGGGATACCGTCAAGGTGACCGCCATGGTATTCGCTATCCTGGTGGGCGCCACCGCTTTCTCCATGGTGTTCAGCTACACCGGCGGCGACTACCTGCTGGAGGAATGGATGCTGGCACTGCCCGGCGAGAAGTGGGGCTTCCTGATCCTGTCGATGCTGATCATCCTGTTCCTGGGCTTCTTCATCGACTTCGTGGAGATCTCCTTCATCGTGGTGCCGATCCTGGCGCCGATTGCCGAACTGCTGGGCATCAACATGCTGTGGTTCGCGATCCTGATCGCCATGAACCTGCAGACCAGCTTCCTGACCCCACCCTTCGGGTTCAGTCTGTTCTACCTCAAGGGGGTTGCGCCACCGGGTGTGCAGACCACCCAGATCTACCGGGGGGTGATTCCGTTCATCCTGATCCAGATCGCGGTAGTAATTACCCTGCTGGTGATGCCGGAATGGTTCGGACTGTCCGCCACCTCCGGTTACTGATCCCTGCCATTGCCATGAACGAAGGCCTGCATCCGCAGGCCTTTTTTGTTCGGCTCCCCGCCGAAGGATCGGAACCACTGGGCAGGCTCCGCCAAATCATGTAGCTTTCTTATTTGATTCGCGCCCAAGGAGCCCTGCCATTTCCCGCCCCATCCACATCAAGGCCGTGCTGTTACTGGCCAGCACCATGACTGTGCTGGCCGGCGCCATCATTGCGCCCTCCCTGCCCGGCATGAACCGTCACTTCGGCGGTGATGCCGAGGTGGCGGTGCAACTGGTGCTGACCATACCGGCGTTGATGATCACCCTGTTCAGTCCGGCCATGGGTTACCTGGCGGACCGTTTCGGCCGCCGCAACCTGCTTCTTGTGGCCCTGCTGGTTTACGGGGTCGCGGGACTGTCCGGGTTCCTGATTGACCGGGTGGATGTGCTGATCCTGTCCCGGGCCATTCTCGGCATCGCCGTGGCGGGCATCATCAGCATCAGTACGACGCTGATTGGCGACTATTTCAATGCCACCGAACGGGCCCGGTTCCTGGGCCTGCAGGGCAGTTTCATGGCCCTGGGCGGGGTGGTGTTCCTCAACCTGGGAGGCGCCCTGGCGGACTGGAGCTGGCGCGGTCCTTTCCTGGTCTACATCGCCGGACTTCTCCTGCTGCCCTATGCGCGGGCCGTGCTCTATGAACCATCTGCGCCAACCGATACAGGCAACGAATCCGGAGCACCGCTTTCCCCGGAGCCGTTCCCCTGGGGCCGGGTCATCCTGGCCTACAGCCTGGGCCTGATCAGCATGGCCATGTTTTACATGGTGCCAGCGCAACTGCCGTTCCTGCTGACAGAGCGCCACGAGGTCAGCGGCACCGCCATCGGGCTGGCACTGTCTACCACCCCTATGGCCGCGGCTGTGGTGTCGTTCACCTATGGTCGCCTCAAGCCCTGGCTCTCCGTAAGCACCCTCTACGTGATCGGCTTCGTACTGGTAGCCATCGGGTTTAGCATCGTGGGCTACGCTCACAGTTATGCCCTTACGCTGGTGGGTGTCAGCCTGGCAGGTCTGGGATTCGGTATCTTCCTGCCCAATACCAATGTCTGGCTGATGCGCATCACCCCGACAGCATACCGGGGGCGCGTGTTCGGGGGCTCGTCGTCAGCCATCTTCCTGGGGCAGTTCCTGTCCCCCCTGGTGGTTGCCCCTGTTGCCGTGCTGCTGGGGTCACTGCGGGATGTCTACCTGGCGGCTGCCGTACTGTGCCTGTCGCTGGCCGTGGTAATGGCTATGCTTGGGGTTACCTGGCTACGGCATGACGACCCGCTCACCCCCGCCAGGGGCCAATAATGATTGATGTGTTCCGCAGAACGAGAGAAGATACCGAATTCGCCAATCAAGGATGAGGCTCGTTCCCCTTTCCAATCAACAACCACAAGAAGGGCCACTCCATGAAACTCAAAGATTCCGTTGCTATCGTCACTGGCTCCTCCTCCGGGATAGGTGCTGCCATTGCCCGCCTGTTTGCCGAGCATGGCTGCCATGTGGTGATCAACTACAGCAACAACGAAGACGGCGCCCGGGCCGTGGCCGACGACTGCGAGAAGTTTGGCGTCAGGACCCTGGTAGTTCGGGCCAACGTGGCAGAAGACGCCGACTGCCGGACCCTGGTGGACGCCACCCTGGAACAGTTCGGTCGCATCGATATCCTGGTGAACAACGCCGGCACCACCAAATTCTGCGACCACGCCAACCTCGACGGCCTCGACAAGCAGGACTTTCTGGACCTGTACGCTGTCAACACCGTGGGCCCCTATCAGATGACCCGTGCCGCGGAGAAGGCCCTGCGGGCCAATGGTTCCGGCCATATCATTAACATGGCGTCCATCGCCGGCCTGGCGGGCATCGGCAGCTCCATTGCCTATGCCGCCTCAAAGGGCGCACTGGTCACCATGACCCGGTCCCTGGCGCGGATCATGGGGCCGGAGGTCCGGGTCAACGCGGTCTGCCCCGGCTTTGTCCAGGGGGAATGGCTGAAGAAGGGCCTGGGCGAAGACAAGTACGATGCGCTGCTGGCAAAGACCAAGGGTGCCGCCCCCCTGCATGACGCCGCGTCCCCGGAAACCGTCGCGGACGTATGCCTGGGCCTGATAATCGGTGGTGACCTGACCACCGGCGAAACCATCCTGATCGACGGCGGCGCCCATCTGGGCATGGCCCCGGTCCGTCGTTAAGACACCTCTGATCACGTTTATTGACGAATCAAGGAGACATTCCAGACATGAGCAACAAACCCAGCATCCTGATCGTCGGCGCCGGCGCCATCGGCAGCTTCTACGGCGCCATCCTGAAGAAGGCGGGATGCAGCGTCAGCACGGTACTACGCTCCGAGTACGATGCGGTGAAAGCCAATGGCATCCGTATTTCCAGCCCCCTGGGTGACCTGTCCTACCAGCCGGATCACGTTTACCGGGACGGCGACACGCCGGTGGAAGAGCCGGACTACCTGATCCTGTGCGTGAAAGTCCTGCCCGGCGTGGATCGCGCTGCCCTGGTAAAACCCTGGATGGGCAGCAACACCCGACTGGTGCTGATCGAGAACGGCCTGGATATCGAACGGGAACTGGCCGACGCCTACCCGGACAACCCCATCGTCAGCTGCCTGGCCTTTATCGCCGCCAGCCGCACCGAGCCGGGCGTGGTGGAGCACAAGGCCTACGGCAAGCTGGTCATGGGCCGCTACCCGAAAGGCATCGATGACAACTGCCGGGAGCTGTCCCAGCTCTTTATCGACGGTGGCATCAACATCGACCTGACCGAGCAGGTGGTGGGCGAGCGCTGGCGCAAATGCCTGTGGAACACCCCGTTCAATCCCCTGTCCGTCATCGCCAACGGCGCGGACACCAAAACCATCCTGGACACCGAAGGCGGCGAGGACCTGATTCGCGCCATGATCCGGGAGGTCATGGACGTGGCCGCCGCCGAGGGTTACCCCATGGACGACAAGGTGATCGAACAGAACATCACCGGCACCCGCAAGATGCCCCCCTACAAGAACAGCATGGCGCTGGACTACCTCAACGGCCGGCCCATCGAACGGGAGGCAGTACTGGGCAACGTGGTGGCTATCGCCCAACGCCACAGTATACCGGTGCCGCACCTGAATACCGTGCTGGTGACTCTGAAAATGCGGGCGGTGCTGGAAGGCAGGGACTGAACCAGCCTCAATCCCGATAGAAAAGGGGGCGCCAGGGCGCCCCCTTTCTGGTTGGGCCGGTTCCGGTCAGCCGGACTTCTCGTTGAACATGGAGATACGACCGCCATCCACTACCAGGTCGTGGCTGTTGATGAACGAGCCCTCGTCGCTGGCCAGGAACACCGCCGCGTTGGCGATGTCCACTGCCAACCCCGCCCGCGGTAATGGCGTCGCTTTCGCCAGGTTTTTCTCCAGCTTGGCCATCTTGGCCTCGTTTTCCAGATCGCTGAGTGTATTGGCCCGCTCGGAGCCACCCCAGAAGATAGGGGTAGCCACAGCCCCGGGGGAAATGGCGTTCACCCGAATGCCATCAGCGCCAAGCTCCACGCCGGCCAGCCGTGTCAGATGACTGACCGCTGCCTTGGCACCGGAATAAAGGTAACCACCCTGCCCCAGGCGATGCCCGGCAATACTGGAGTTGTTGATAATGCAGCCGGAGCCCTGGTCCCGCATTACCCGTGCGGCATGCTTGATGCCGAACACCACACTGCCGGTGAGCAGGCGCATGATATGGCCAAACTCCTCCTCGGTGACCGAATCCAGGGTGGTGCGGTCGCCGGCACCGGCGTTGTTGAACAGGCAGTCCAGGCGACCGAACCGTTCCACCGCTCCGTCCACCAGGGCGGCGATATCGGCCTCGTCCATGACGTCCGCCTTCTGGAAGACGGCGTTCGGCCCCAGGTCCGCCGCCAGTTTCTCACCCTTGTCGACACTGCGACCGGCAATGATCACCGTGGCACCCTCCTCCACGAAACGACGGGCCGTGGCTTCACCAATGCCACTGGTGCCGCCGGTAATCACCGCCACTTTTCCTGCAAGACGATCTGACATGACTTCGCTCCTGTTGTGATTGTTGGTGGAGCATAACCCGGGACCACAGACCGGAAAAAGTTCACGGCCTTGTCGGCATGCTTCACAGGGCGGGAAAACGAGGAAGTCACATCATAAGAGCCGCCCCGATAAGCGTCGATATTATTTACACACCAGAAATGTACTGACACTTACAAATTCTTTTAAATCAATACATTGTTGTTTTGGCATCAACCATGCTTAGGAGTGTGTGGATCGGCTGCGCCAAGGTGGCGCAGCACTCTCTACCCGGTGTCCCGTACACCGCCAGGAGCGAGAAATGAAAACACACAGCAGTAAACCAACAGCGCTGATAGCCGGGAGCCTTCTGATGGCAGCCTCCCTGGCCGTACAGGCAGACCCGATTGCCTGCATCAATGGCGGCGTCAACGACACTCATAGCGCCAGTGCCAATGGCTCTTACGCCGATGCCTGTCACTATTACAGTGACAGCAACATCGCGGACCCGACCGACATTACAAACCTGACCAACAGTATCTGGGGTGTCACTGATCCGTTCACCTATGTCGGAAAGGATGCTGAAGCCGGAGACATTGCGGGCTTCGATCTGCAGGTCTCAGGTTCCGATGATGAATTCGAATTTCTTTACCAACTGTTCGTACCCGATGCCTATGTCGGCAGTACCGTTGACTGGGTATTGGGTGTCAAGCAGGGCAGCAACAGCTACATGAGTTACCTGTTCGAAGACGTGACTCTTGGTATCGAAGGCGGATTCAACAACTTCTGGCTAAACCCTACCGGTAAGGAGGTCAACGATTTCTCCTTCGCCGCCGGCTTTATCCGTATTGTCGATGTTCCGGTTCCGGAACCCGCCACTCTCGGCCTGCTGGGCCTGGGGCTGCTGGGGCTTGGTTTTGCCCGACGCAAAACCGCAGCCAAGTGACGCTCTGCAACACTGTCCAGACATCTCCGCTCCGGCGGGGGTGTCTGTTTCTGGACTCGTGGTTCCTGCTTTAACTCCTCCTCGCTGCCCATAACGGGCTACCCCCTCATGCCAGGCGTACTGGCGCTGTAATACTCTGGCCGTCGACACCACTGTCAATTTTATTTACATGCGATTCACCTGGACCGGAGGTGACTGTCCTCATTCATGCCAGCCAGAAAACAGCTTTGTGGTATTCGCCTCCTGCATAAACAACAAACCCCGCTCAAGGCGGGGTTTGTTGTTTCAGGGAGCCTGATCATCTGACCAGATCCCAATCGACGGTGAGACTTACTCCACGTCGGAGTTGTTCAGGTAAGCCCGGTCGGAGATGTTGGTCCAGGGACGGATCTGCTCCATGTAATCACGCTGGGATTCGATGATCTCACGGGTCAGCGGATCTTCCTCGGCCATCTCGGCCAGCTGTTTCTTGGTGGACGCCCGCAGTGCTTCCATGACCTCATCCGGGAAGGTGCGGAACTTCACGTCCGGGTACTCTTCCTGGATGCTGCTCCAGGCCTTGCCGCTTTCGTGCATGGTCTGGATGTACATGTCGTAGGCGGCGGTTCGCATGGCCACGCGGAGCACTTCCTGCAGGTCTTCCGGCAGTTCGTTCCAGGTGTCCTTGTTGATCAGCCATTGCAGTTCCGCGGACGGCTCCTGCCAGCCGCCATAGTAGTACTCGGCGATCTGGTGGAAGCCCATGGGCAGGTCCAGGGCCGGCCCGACCCACTCCAGGGCGTCGATGGTGCCACGCTCAAGGGCGGTGTAGAGCTCACCCGGCGGGATGTTGGTGACGGCCACGCCGATATCCGCCATTACCTCGCCGGCAAAACCAGGGGTGCGCATCTTCAGGCCCTGCAGGTCCTCCAGGGAGTTGATTTCCTCACGGAACCAGCCGCCCATCTGCACACCGGTGTTACCACCGGGGAATGACAGCATGTTGTGCTCGCCATAGACCTTCTGGGCCAGGTCGAAACCCTCACCGTAGTAGAACCAGGCGTACTGTTCCGGCGCGGTCATGCCGAATGGTACGGTAGTGAAGAACATGCTGTTGGGAATCTTGCCCTTGTAGTAGTAGGACGCGGTATGGCCCATGTCGTACTGACCGGCCTTTACCATGTCGAAGATACCGAAGGGCGCCTTGTGCTTGTTGGAGGAATCGATGCGGATCTGCAGCCGGCCCTCGGACATCTTCTCAACCATGGCCTTCAGGCTGCGGTTGGTGTCCCCCAGGATCGGATAGTTGGGGCCCCAGGTTTCGGCCAGCCTCAGGGTATAGGTTTCCTCGGCAATGGCGGTGGTCCCGGCAAGGGACAGCGACAGCAGCAGCGTCGTTGTCTTCAGCATTGAGCGTAATGTCATGGTGATTACTTCCTGCTTTGGTTTTATTGTTGGAAGCCGATAGGGTCAGGCCCACGAACTTCCTGGCTTGATCCAGTGGCCGACCAATGTCGTGGCATGGTGTCGGCACGAAGCCGATATCATAGCTTCCCGGGCCACCCGATGCACAGAGGGATGTTGTCGATGAAGAACCTCTTTCTGATCAGACACGCAAAATCCAGTTGGACCGACGATTCCCTGCACGATATCGACCGCCCCCTCAACAAGCGGGGCAAACGTCAGGTGGCGGCCATGGCCGGTCCATTACTGGAACTCGGCGCCCTGGGCGATCCGGTATATGTGAGCCACGCCTGCCGCGCCCGACAGACCATCGAAGGACTGCTGGAGCACTTGCCGGAACAGGATCTGGTTTCCGGAATACGATTCGAGCCCACCCTGTACACGTTCCGCGCCAAGCACCTGTTCAAGTGGCTCAGGAGCCTGCGAAGCGACGCCTCCTCCGTGACCCTGATCGGCCACAATCCCGCCCTGACGGACCTGGCTGATATGCTGACCGATGGCGAGGTACCAGACATGGTCACCGGCGCCGTGCTCCACCTGCGGCTGCCCCTGGACCACCGGCGCCAACTGGGCAAGGGGAAAGGAACACTGGTGCGCTACCTGCCACCGGCCCAGGCCAGCTACCGGCTCTATCGCCGCAAGGCACCCGATACTCCGGAGACCGGCAACAGTCTGCACAAACAGGTGCCAGTGTCACTGCGCCATCAACTGGACACCATCAGAGCCCTCCAGCCCGGCGTGATCCAGGGCATCGACCCGGAGTTCCTGCACCAGTTCCGGGTCAACCTCAGGCGCAGCCGGGCGGTGACCGAAGCCGTCGAGACCATTTCCGGAGAAAGCGCACTCCGCAAGGGCCTCAAGCCACTCAAGCGCATGGCCAGGCGAACCAGCCAGCTGCGGGATCTGGATGTTTTCCTGCATTACCTCGACCAACAGGCTTCAGACAACCCGCGCCTGCAACGTTCATTACGGTCCTCCGGTGCCACGGACTTCTACCGGCACTGGCGGGAACAGGAGCGGCAGTCGCTGTCGGGGGAACTGGAACGGAAAAAATGGCACCGGGAACTGACGCAATGGGAACAGACGATCACCGGAAAGGTGCTGGACCGGGCTGTGGGGGAAACCACGCCGGACGCCATCCATGACACCGTCCGGGAACGGGGGATGCTGTGCCTCGGGCTGTTCCGCGCCCTGTCTACGGATGCACCGGACGAGGACTTCCATGAGGTGCGCAAGGCCCTCAAACGGCTCCGCTACCTGGCCGAACTGGACAAGGGATACTACCGCCCACTGCTGAGGGAACTGAAGGAACAACAGGCCCTGTACGGGGAATTCCAGGACCGTCACCAGCAGCTCTGGCTACTGGCGGAACTGGCCGATAGCCGGATGGACCGGCGGCTGCCTCCGGTGATGACGGAACTGGCCGATCAGATCGACCGGGAGCGGCAGGCCGCCCGTGAGGCCATCCTGGCGCGCGCGCCCCGGATCGACGATCAGGGCCAATCCGACGACTGACGCCGTTACAGCACCAGCCAGGCGCCGATCATGACCGCTCCCAGCCCCAGGATAATGAACAGCCCTGTGGGAGCCCCGGGGCCCTGCTGGCGGTCCATTTCCTTCCTGGCCCGGTTAATCTCCTCCCAGGTATGTTCCCCTGCGTAGGTGACATCGGTGTCCTGCATGCCAGGTGCCCACACGCACTCTCTTGCCTTGTGCTTCATAAGATCCAACTCCTTTCAGGCCGACACAGCATACCGACACGTCGTGGCTGAAGACAGCTATCAACCGGAACCAGGCCTCAGTTCAGTAATAAGGGTATCTACGCACAAGAAACGCTTCCGGGTTGTAAACGCCGGAATGCGCACCAACGTAGGAAATCAGGCAGCAACATACGCCCCGGGTTCCCGCCAACCCAATAGTCATTTCCCGAACTGAGAAGGGAGACACACCCATGAAAATTCTGATGGTTCTTACATCCCACGGCCAGATGGGCGATACCGGTCACAAGACGGGCTTCTGGCTGGAAGAGTTCACCTCGCCCTACTATGTGTTCCAGGATGCGGGGGCGGATATCACCCTGGCCTCTCCCAAGGGCGGACAGCCACCCGTTGACCCCAACAGCGAGGCAGAGGATGCCCTCACCGACAGCACCCGCCGCTTCAGCCAGGATGACCGGGCACGGCAAGCCCTCGCGAGCACCAAAAAACTCAGCGACGTGAACGTCCATGACTTCGATGCGGTGTTCTACCCCGGCGGCCATGGCCCGCTCTGGGACCTGGCCGAGGATACCGATTCCATCAGACTGCTGGAGGAAGCCAACCGGGAAGGCAAGGTGATCGGCGCCGTATGCCATGCCCCCGCCGTGTTGCGTCGACCGGAATCCCCCAACGGCGACTATTTCGTGCGTGGCCGCAAGGTGACCGGGTTCAGCAACAGCGAGGAGGAAGCCGCCGGGCTGACCGACGTAGTTCCCTTCCTGGTGGAAGACATGCTCCTTGAGAACGGCGGTGACTACAGCAAGGGGGATGACTGGTCCCCCCATATCGTGGTGGACGCCAACCTGATCACCGGACAGAACCCGGCCTCATCGGAAGGGGCCGCCAAGGCGGTACTGCAGGCACTGCAGGACTGATCACACCTCCTCACCGTTCTGAGGAGGGCGCTCGTCCGGCGGGGCGCCCTCCCGGCACTTCACGCAGTCCAGTTCAAATCCGAGCATTCCCCGCCGGCCTTCCGCTGACACCACCCAGGGGCGGTTTATCCAGGGCGGCTCATGGCGAACATGCTGGTTATGGCCACAGGCCAGTTGCGCCACCCAGTGGCCTTCATCATCACGGTGGTAGCCGGTAATGGGCTGTTTCATGGTCATGCCTCACTTATTCGCACTTTAGAATATGCCCGAAATAACGACAGAAGCACCACTCACCGGCCCCGCCTGCAAATTGGCTTTCCAGGCCTCTGGCGATGAACCGGGGCTTCACTAGACTGATATCCCAGTCTGGTCCGTTCCGTACCTCGGCCAGCCGACCAACAACAATCACAACAAACAGGGAAGCGCTATGTTCATACAATCGCGAGGCCTTCGGTCTCTTCCCGTACTCGCGGCCTTACTGTCTGGTATAGCCCTGGTGGGCTGCAACTCCGATTCCTCTTCTTCAGACGATGACACCGACCCGGGAACCTCTCTACCGGAACTCTCGGAAGAAGTGATCCGGCCACTGGTGTTTGTCCACGGCGGCGCCGGCTCCGCGGCCCAGTACATGAGCCAGGCGATGCGTTTTACCGCCAACGGCTACCCCGAAGAATACATCCATGCCTTTGAATACCCCGGTGTGGCGCCCCACAACCCAGCGGAGCTGGATGCCTTTATCGACAATGTGTTGGCGGAAACCGGGGAAGACCAGGTCTACCTGGTAGCCCATTCCATGGGGACCTTTGTTGGCTATGAGGGTCCGCTGTCCGAGGCCATCCCCAACTACACCGGCTACCTGATGGTGCCGGAATACGCCACCAAGGTGGCAAAGTACGTGGGCCTGGACGGCCGCACCGCGGAAACCTGCCCGGGTGACGTGCCCTGCCTGGGCATCTTCGATGCCGACGACGGCCGGGCGCTGGGGGACAACAACGCCTACCTGGAAGATCAGGAACACGTGGAAACCGCCACCTCCGCGGAGTCCTTTGCCCTGCAGTTCGCCTTCCTGACCGGGGAGGAACCCGCCTACACCCGGATCGTTGAACAGGAGAGTCCGGTGTCCATCTCCGGTCGGGCGGTGATCTTCCCGGACAACACCGGCACCGACGGCGCCACCCTGGAAATCTGGCCCGTGGATCCGGACACCGGCATGCGCAGTGCGGAAATACCGATGGAAACCTACAGCATCGGTGCCGACGGGCACTGGGGCCCGGCAGAGCTGTCCCCCGACCAGCACTATGAAATGACCCTGATACGGGACGGCCACAGCGACATGCACTTCTACCTTCAGGCGCTCCCCAGGAACACCCGGTTCGTGAGACTGAACGCCTCCGCCACTGGCTCCCAGATCCTGGTCAACACCAACACAGGGCCGGAACACTCGACCCTGGTGGTCACCCGCCAGCGGGAGTGGATTGCCGACGCCCCGGACGGCGAGCGGGACGAGCTGTGGATTTCCACCACCAGCCCCCAGTGGGGGGACCAGGCCCCGGTGAACGCCATCGTCGAGGGCGTGACCAATGGCAATATCGGCCTGCACATCCACGACGACGAATCCACCCCGGCCCACAGCAGCCTGGCCTTGCTGGACTGGTTCCCGGATCAGGCCTTCCAGTCCGGCATCGATGTCTACATGCCGGCCACCGATGAGCCCGACGGCACCATTACCCTGCGCAGTGTGCCCCATGGCAACGAAGGTGCTGAACAGATCATCAATGTGCCCAACTGGCCGTCGGACAGCGACCGGATTTCAGTCCAGTTCAACGACTGGTGGTAAGGCTGATGGCGGGGTCTCTCCATGTGGAGTGCCCCGCCGACCAAAACATTCACGCCCGGCAACAGGCCTTGAACTTCTTCCCGCTGCCGCAGGGGCAGCGGTCATTACGGCCCGGTTCCAGTCGCCCTTCCCGGGTGTCGCCACGCAGGTAGTACCAGCGCCCCTCCTCGCGGACAAAGTCCGACGCCTCCTCCAGGTAGGCGAACCCGCCCGGCACCCGATGGATGGCCCGGAAATGCACCTGCCCCCGATCACCCTGCTGCCCTGATGACAGTACCTGTAAACCGGTCCAGTCCGGCGATTGCTCCAGGGACAGCGTGGCCGGTCGGGTGTCCGCATGCCAGGTGGTCAGCAGATAGTCCGGCAGTTCCAGCACGAAGGCACTGTAGCGGGAGCGCATCAGTGCTTCGGGGCCTGGCGCGGACCTCTGGTTCAGATGGAAAGGCTGACAGCAGTCCTCGTAGGATTCTTGGCTGTCACAGGGACAAGAGGGCATAACGGATCTCCACAAACGTTTCAGGAGTTTGCGACGCTCTACCGCGCAGACTCCTGGGGCAATCTATCACAGCACCACCAATAGCTACCTATCGAGCTGTATGTTATAAAACCCTGCTACACCAGTTTTTCACGCCCTCAGACAAGGCCCCTACCGTGCCGGCAGATATCACCGTCGTCCATATTCTCCTGGCCAACCTGGTGGTCCTGGCCGGCTCCTGCCTGCAGGGCGTGGCTGGTTTTGGTATTGGTACCCTGGCCGCGCCCTTGCTGTTCCTGATCTCTCCGGCGTTCATCCCCGCCCCGTTGACCCTCAATGCGGTTGTCCTGACCCTGCTGATGCTGATGCGTAACCGCACCAGCCTGCAGATACGGGAGGTCCGCTACGCCATCGGCGGAGGCATGGCGGGCGCCGTACTGGCGGGCCTCACCCTGCTGGTGATCTCGGCCCGGGGATTCGAACTGGTCTTTGGTGTCCTGATTCTTCTGGCCGTGGCGCTGAGTGTGGGTGGCCTGAAACCCCGGCTCAATCCCCGCAACAGCATCATTGCCGGAATCGCCTCCACCTACATGGGCACCATCACCGCAGTCGGGGGACCGCCCATCGCCATGATCTATCAGAACGAGGAAGGACCTCTGGTCCGGGCCAACATGTCCGCCTTCTTCCTGTTCGCCAGCGTGTTCTCGCTGATCACCCTGGTGGTCTCCGGCTACCTGGGGAAGCCAGAGCTGTGGCTGTTCATCGCCACCCTGCCCGGGGTGTTCATCGGTTTCTGGCTGTCGGCCGGGCTTGTCAACCGGCTGCCCTTCGAGGCCCTGCGCCCGATTATCCTCGGCATTGCGGCAATCGCCGGCCTGGCGGCCCTGATCCGGGGACTGATCAGCCTGAACGGGGGCTGAACGCCGCCTTCAGTTCATCAATGCGGGCGTCCTTTTCCTCCCAGAGGTGTCGCACCCAGGCCTGGAAGGTATCCCGAAAGGCCGGATCATTGGCGTAATCCCCCTGGAACAGCTCCGGCGGCACGGTACGGCTGCGGATATCCACCACCACCCGCGACACCTGCCCGCTGAGCAGATGCCAGAACCCCGGCACCGGTCCGTCCGGGTACACGATGGTCACGTCCAGCAGGTATCGCATCTGCTCCCCCAGCGCCCCCATCACGAAGGCAACGCCGCCGGACTTGGGCTTGAGCAGGTTGCGGTAGGGAGATTGCTGGTAACGATGTTTATCCGGCGTAAAGCGGGTGCCTTCCAGGAAATTGACCACGGTCACCGGCAGGTCATGGAATTTCTCGCAGGCGCGCCGGGTGATCTCCAGATCCTTGCCCCGGTCTTCCGGGTGCCGCTCCAGGTGTTCCTTGCTGTACCGTTTCATGAAGGGATAGTCCAGGGCCCAGAACGCCAGCCCCACCAGCGGCACCCAGATCAGCTCCTTCTTGAGGAAGAACTTGAAAAAGGGCGCCTGCCGGTTGAACACCTCCACCAGGGCCGGAATGTCGACCCAGGACTGGTGGTTGCTCACCACCAGGTAGGACTGTTCCCGGTCCAGGATCGCCTCGTTGCGGATATCCCAGACCGTGGGTGTCATCAACCGGAAGATATTCTTCAACCCTTCCGCCCAGGTTTCGGCGATCCACATGACGCCGATGGAGCAGGCCCGCTGCAATGGCCGGATGGGCACCAGCGCCTTGACCAGACCCATCAGCAGCATGGGACCGATGCCGATCAGGGTGATCAGCAGGATCATCAGGCAGATGGTGACTGCCCTGGCAAGGTGGATAATCAGCACGGGGTTCTACCGCCTTCTCCGATAACTTCAGACTATCTGTCCGGGAATCATAACGTTTCCCGGCCGTCGCTTCACCCACCCGCCTGGCCGGTTCCACCAACCTCCCGGCAGGGACTCCCGGGGCCGGTCACGCCGCTTCTTCCTCCCCCTGAAAAAGGATACCATTGCCGCTCAATGCCAATAACAATGAGGAATACGGAATGACCAAGCAGTTCGATGGAAAAGTGGCCCTGGTAACCGGCGCCGCCGCGGGCATTGGCGAAGCCACCGCCCGGGCATTCGCAGAGGCGGGCGCCAGCGTCATGCTGTCCGACATCAACCAGGACGCCGGCGAGAAGGTGGCCGCCGCCATCAACGGGGCCGGCGGCAGGGCTGCCTTTGTGCACTGTGACGTCCGCAGGTCCGGCGACGTCAAAACCCTGGTGGAGCAGACCATCGAACAGTTCGGGCGACTGGATTTCGCCTTCAACAATGCCGGTGTCGAGCTCGAACGCAGCAAACTCGCCGACGGCGAAGAAGAGCTCTTCGACAGCATCATGGACGTAAACGTGAAAGGTGTGTGGCAGTGCATGCGCCACCAGATACCGCTGATGGTCGAAGCCGGTGGCGGCGTTATTGTCAACACCGCTTCCGTCGCCGGCCTCGGTGCTGCCCCGTCGATGAGTATCTACAGCGCCAGCAAGCATGCCGTGGTGGGCCTGACCAAGTCCGCCGCCGTGGAGTATGGACGCCGGGGCGTACGTATCAATGCCGTCTGCCCGGCCATCATCGACACCGAGATGTTCCGTCGGGCGCTGGCGGATGATCCCCGCAAGGAGGAGCTGCACAAGACCATGCATCCCATTGGCCGCATCGGCCAGCCTGACGAGGTAGCCGCAGCGGTGCTCTACCTGTGCTCCGAAGGCGCGGGCTTTACCACCGGCGTTGCCCTGCCCCTGGACGGCGGCTACACCGCCATCTGAGGCAACCGGAACTGACGGTCGGCACCTCTGCCCGCCGTCGGATCACATATCCTGACTGCTGGCGAGCTGACGGGCCAGGCGCATGGCCTCGTTGGTTTCCATCTGCCGCAGGGACTCCACCAGTTCGTGGGTTTCCGGCGTGATGGCCTGCTCGTCCAGGCTGTGGTAGATGTCGATGATCCGGTCGTGGAAGGTAAAGATCTCCCTGCAGATATCGTCGAACCCGAGTGAGTCGAAATGGCTGTCCCTGGGGTCCTGTACCTTCACCGGACTGCGCGTCAGGTAGTCATACAGGCGTGTTTGCAGGGTATTGGGAGCGGCCTGGCGCTCGTATTCCTTCGTAATCCGCTCCAGCTCCCTTTCGTGGTCGGCGAGATAGTTCAGCAGGGCGCGGGCCTGCTCGTTCCTGTTGCCATCGGCGCCTTCCGTCAGGGTCCGGGCCAGCAGCCCGTGCATGTTCCTCACCCAGTCAATCAGTTCTTCATAGGTCTTGATTTCCATAGACCCTCCTTATCCGCTGCAATGACGTATAGCCGTTACCCTACATCGTTTCAGACCCGGAACTGTGACACCAGTTCACGCAGCCGCTCGCCCAGTCGTGCCAGTTCCTGGCTGGCCTCGTTGGTCTGGGTGACGCCGGTGTCGCTGTTCTGGGCCGCCTCCACGATGCGCACCACGTTCTTGTTGATCTCCTCGGCCACCTGGCTCTGCTCCTCGGAGGCCGTGGCGATCTGCGTCACCTGATCGTGGATGTGCTCCACCGACTGCTCGATGGTGCTCAGGGCCGAACTGGCGTGGTTGATACGCTCCACAGTCTCCTCCGACAGGCCCTGGGAGGAACGCATGCGCTCCACCGCGCTGCGGGACTCACGGATAAAGCCATCGATCATCTCGCGGATCTGGCCGGCGGACTCGCCACTGCGCTTGGCCAGCTGGCGCACCTCATCGGCGACCACGGCGAAGCCACGGCCATGCTCGCCGGCCCGGGCGGCCTCGATGGCGGCGTTCAGGGCCAGCAGGTTGGTCTGGTCGGTGACTTCGTGGATCACGTCCAGCACCTTCTGGATCTCGTCACTGCGGGAGGCCAGGGCGTCGATGGCCTCGGCGCTTTCCAGGATATTCCGGGACAGGCTGTTCACCGACTGCTGGGAGCCGGCCATGGTCTGGCCGCCATCCTTGGCCAGGCGGTCGGCATCCGCCCCGGCCTGCTGCACCTCGTTGGCGTTCTTCGAGATCTGGTGGATGGTGGCGGCCATCTGGTTGATGGCGGAGGCGATCTGGTCGGTCTCTGAACCCTGGACCTGCACCGAGGCGCGGGTCTCTTCCGCCACCCGGCTCAGTTCCTCCGCGGCCGAGGCCACCTGGTGGGTGGTGTCG